>NZ_JAVETM010000047.1:0-21936 GCF_034006065.1 Desulfobotulus sp.
CTCCCCCCTGCAGAAGGAGTTTTTCCACAAAGGGCGTTTTGTCCACATAATAGTATTCTCCGGGATTTTCCCGGATTTTGGCAAAACTCTGAATACCGATGGGCAGCTTTTTCATGGGACTATCCTTCTTTTTATACGGGCTTTTTCAGCATCCCCATATGTCGATGCCGTGGCTGGCCAGGGCCTTCGTCCTGTCGTTGGTTTTTTCATCCCAGCATGTCTGGGTTTTTCTATTCTTATGATGTCAGAATCTGGGCCAGCAGGTTCACCACGCGGTCTTGTTCTTCTTCCCTGAGCCCTGGAAAAAGGGGCAGGCTCATGGCTTCCCTGTAATAGGTTTCAGCCTGAGGAAACTGGCCTTCATGGAAACCCAGGTTGCGATAGTAGGGTTGGGTATGGACGGGAATATAATGCAGATTTACCCCAATGCCTTCTTTTCTTAAAGCCTCAAAGACAGCTTGTTGGCTTTTGCGGATTTCATGGATATGGAGCCGTATAATATAAAGGTGCCATGCGGATTGGGCGTCCGGATGCTGGAAGGGCAGGGTAAGGGGGAGGTCTTTTAACAGCGTGTCATAGCGTTGACGGAGAAAGCGACGTCTTGCCACAAAATCTTGCAGCCTTTCCATCTGACGGATTCCCAGGGCGGCCTGAAGTTCTGTCATGCGGTAATTGAAACCCAGGGCAATCTGCTGATAGTACCATAAGCCATGGGAAGCATGGGTCATGCGGCTTGCCTCCCGCGTGATACCATGACTGCGGAGGAGGGCCATTTTTTCAGCCAGCCTTTTTTCCTGGGTAAGGGCCATGCCTCCTTCCGCTGTGGTGATAATTTTAACGGGGTGAAAACTGAAAATGGTGATGTCGCTGTATCGGCAGTTTCCCACAGGTGCATTTTTATAGGATGCGCCGATGGCGTGGGAGGCATCTTCGATGATGGAAAAACCGTATTGCCGGGACAGCCTGTGAATGGATTCCATGTCGCAGGGCTGACCGCTGAGATGTACAGGAACAACAACTTTGGGTGTTTTTCCTTTTTTCTGGGCTTCCTTGAGCTTTTTTTCCAGGGCCTGGGGAGAGAGATTGAGG
This sequence comes from Desulfobotulus sp., assembly GCF_034006065.1. Lineage (NCBI taxonomy): Bacteria > Pseudomonadati > Thermodesulfobacteriota > Desulfobacteria > Desulfobacterales > Desulfobacteraceae > Desulfobotulus > Desulfobotulus sp. The sequence goes on from NZ_JAVETM010000047.1 coordinate 1,090, forward strand.
GTTTGGGGATCAATGTCCACAAAGTCAATGTCTGCGCCGCAGTAAAGCCCACAGTTGGCAGAGGCCACAAAGGTGATGGGGCTGGTCCAGAGGCTGTCTCCCGGTCCAAGATCCAGGGCCAGGCAGGCGAGGTGAAGGGCGGATGTGGCGCTGTTTACGGCAACGGCATGGGCTGTGCCACAAAAACCAGCGACCTTTGCCTCGAAATCAGGGATTTTAGGGCCCTGGGTGAGAAAATCGGATTTGAGAACATCCACCACAGCCTGTATATCTTCCTGGGAAATGTCCTGTTTTCCATAGGGGATGGGGGATGGCGGGAAGCTCATGGCATATCCTCTTTGCTGGGGATTGTTGCTGGCTTTATTCTGGGCCTTCAGGGTGCATGAAAAAACAGCGCCGGACAAGGACTTTTTCATGGCTCCTGGCCTGCGAAGGTTCCGGCCGTATGCATTCCAGGATGCCTTTTTTGGCGCGGTGTGTGGCACGCTTTTAAAAGATGAGGGTGTAGATGTTTGGATTCAGGGCGAACGGCGAACCGAAAGCCTTGTGAAAGGAAGCCTTTGTGAAAATCGTCATCGTGGGGGCGGGGGAGGTGGGCTATCATGTGGCCCGGCGACTGGCCATGGAAAATAAGGACGTGGTGGTGGTGGACAAAGACCCTGCGGCCCTGCGGCGGGTATCGGACACCCTGGATGTTCAGGTGGTGCAGGGCCAGGGCGGCTCGCCCGTGGTTCTGGAAGAGGCGGGTATCCGGGAAGCGGAGATTCTGCTGGCGGTAACGGACTCCGATGAGGTGAACCTGGTGGCCTGCCTTGTGACGGACATGTTGGCGCCCAACACCCGAAAGCTGGTGCGTATCCGGAATGGGGATTTTGATGCCTGCCACCCCCTTTTACGGGAAAACGCCCCCCATATAGAGAGTGTGATTAACCCGGAAATTGAAGCAGCGCGCACCATCGAACGCCTGATTCGTGTTCCGGGAGCCGTTGAGACCGGAGAACTTGTGGGCGGGTTGGTGCAGTTTGTGGGGCTTCGACTGGATGCGGGTTCTCCCATGGATGGGGTCATGCTTCCGGATCTGCCCAGGCATCTGGGCGGGGCAAGAACCCTGGTGGCTGCGGTGCTGCGGGATGAAAAACTCATTATCCCCACGGGTGCGGACTGTCTGCAGTCCGGAGATCTGATCTATCTGGTCAGTGAAAAAAACCGGCTTCTGGATGTGCTTTCCGCCTTTGGAAAAATCCGAAAACCCGCACGTCGGATTCTCATTGTGGGAGGGGGGCGTCTGGGGCTTCGTCTGGCGGCTTCCCTTGAAAAACAGCAGTATCAGGTAAAAATTGTGGAGCGCAGGGCCCAGCGATGCCGGGAGTTGGCCGGTCTGCTGGACAAAACCGTGATTCTTCATGGAGATGGATCGGATCAGAGCCTTCTGATTGAAGAAAACATCCGGGGTATGGATGGGGTGGTCACCCTTACCGGCGACGAGCAGACCAATATTCTGGTTTCCCTTCTGGCGAGAAAGATGGGTGTGGATATGGCCATTACCCGCCTGACAAGGTTTTCCTACTTTCCCCTGATGCCCACCATTGGCATCCATCAGATTGTGAGCCCAAGACTTTCGGCCATTGACTCCATTCTCCAGCACATCCGGCGTGGGAAGGTGCTGGCTACCCTGTCCATCCAGGGAGATCAGGCGGAGGTGCTGGAGGCGGTTGCCTTGCCCACCTCCGATATTGTGGGTAAACCCCTCCGGAATCTGGCTTTTCCCAAAGGCGCCCTTGTCATCAGCATCATCCGGGGCAGTGAGATCATTATTCCCTCGGGCGATTCTGTCATTGCACCGGATGATCGTGTGGTGATTTTTGCAAAAAGAAAAACGGTGCCCAAGGTGGAAAAGGCCCTGACCGTTAAGCTGGAGTATTTCTAAATGAATTGGCGCATCATCGGACAGGTGGTGGGGATTCTCATGGTGGCCACAGGGCTTTCCATGCTTTTTCCCCTGGCCTGGTCCCATTGGTATGAAGATGGTGGTGAAAAGGCTTTTTTGCTCTCCATGGCGTTCTGCTGCCTTGGGGGCGGGGTTTTGTACGGAATGCTGCGTGGTCCCATGGGAGAAGGGCTTTCCCAGAAGGATGGCATGAGCATTGTGGCCGCAGGCTGGGTGGCGGTTTCTTTCTGCGGCAGTCTGCCTTTTTTCTTTTCCGGGTTCGTGCCAGGATTCACGGATGCTTTTTTTGAGTCCGTATCCGGTTTTACCACCACAGGAGCATCCATACTGGAAGATATCGAGGCCCTTCCCCAGGGGCTTTTATTCTGGCGCAGTCAGATTCAGTGGATAGGGGGCATGGGTATCATTCTGTTTTCCATTGCCATCCTGCCCTTTCTCGGAGTGGGGGGCATGCAGCTTTACAAGGCGGAGGTGCCCAGCCCTGTGCCGGATAAACTGAAGCCCCGGATACAGGAAACAGCCCGGATTCTCTGGAAGGTTTACCTGCTTTTTTCCCTTATGATGTTTGTGCTGCTTCTCTGCGGTGGCATGGATGTGTTTGACAGCCTCTGCCATACCTTCACCACCATGCCCACCGGCGGGTTTTCCACAAAAAACCTTTCCATTGCCCATTATGAGAGCCTTTATATTGAAAGCGTGATCATGTTTTTTATGGTGTTGGCGGGGATTAACTTTGCGCTGCACTTTCGACTGCTCAGGGGGGATGGTTTATGCTTCTGGCGAGACGGAGAATGTCGTTTCTTCCTTCTGGCCCTTGGCGGACTTGTTCTGTTTGTTTCCCTGGGGCTCTGGGGCAGGGTCTATGAGACCCTGGGAGAGAGCCTGCGCTATGGATCCTTTCAGGTGATTTCCATTGTGACCACCACAGGTTTTGCCACGGCGGACTACACCTTCTGGACGCCTGCGGCCCAGCTTGTGATTTTTTTCGGCATGTTCACGGGTGCCTGCGCAGGATCCACATCCGGCGGCATCAAGCTGATCCGATTCATGGTCTGTGCCAGATACTGCCACAAGGAATTGTTCTCCCTTGTTCATCCCAGGGGGGTGCGGGAGGTGAAGCTGGGAGGACGTGTGGTGCCTGAAGGCGTTATTCATGGCATCCTTGGTTTCATGGCGCTTTATCTGGGGATCTTTGCCCTGGGGGCTTTGGTGCTGACCACCCTGGGCTCCGATGTGGTGACCGCTGTGACCGCCACAGCCTCGGCTCTGGGAAATGTGGGGCCGGGTTTTGGCGCGGTGGGGCCTGCGGAAAATTATGCGGGGATCTCCGTTTCCGGAAAATGGGTGCTCGCCTGGCTCATGCTTTTGGGGCGGCTTGAAATCTATACCCTGATTATTTTTCTGCTGCCTGAGTTCTGGCGGCAGTAAAAAGACGAAAGCCCAGCTGGGTTGCCCTCATAATCCGAGGGATATTGTGGATGTTTGTGAAAAAAAGAGGCGCACGCTTTGCCGGAAACCATGCTTCTGGGGAGGTTTTCGGACCTGGTTTTCAGAAAGAGGGGGGCGATAAAGGGGAGGGGAATCCTCAGGGCTGGAAGGGGGCTTAAAAGGGCTTGTGGATATAAAAGCTTGGATAACAGGTGTTTGGGGCTTTTTTGGATGGCAGGCCCTCTGTCTGCGTAAAAAAAATAAAGGGGATGTTTTTTTTATGTTGACACAGGTCGGCATCACGGGTAGATAAGCACTCGTTTTTGACGGTCACACGGGTCGTTAACTCAGCCGGTAGAGTATCTGCCTTTTAAGCAGAGAGTCGTTGGTTCGAATCCAACACGACCCACCACCCATAAGTCCCCATCGTCTAGCCCGGTCCAGGACACCGGCCTTTCACGCCGGCGACAGGGGTTCGAATCCCCTTGGGGACGCCAAAAAAAAGAAAAAGGGGTTACCCATAGGGGTAGCCCTTTTTTTGTGCGTGAAGAAAAACGGTCTTTGCAGTCCATGTCCCAAAAAATAAGGAAAACATGCTATGAAACCAGTGGTTGCCCTTGTCGGACGGCCCAACGTAGGAAAGTCCACCCTTTTTAACCGCATGACCCGCAGTCGGGACGCCATTGTGGATGACATGCCAGGGGTGACGCGGGATCGTCATTTCGGTGAAGCCCGTTGGGACAATAAGGCCTTTATTCTTGTGGACACGGGTGGTTTTATTTCCAATGACACGGATGCCTTTGCCGCTCATATCCGGGAGCAGGTACTGCTGGCCTTGGAGGGCGCGGACCATGTGGTGCTGGTGTTGGATGGCAAAAGTGGCATTTCCTATTATGACCGGGATCTTGTGAATCTGTTACGGGAAAAGGGTAAGACTTTTTTCTGTGTGGTGAACAAGATCGACAGCGAGCGGCATGAGACGGCCCTCCACGATTTTTATGCCCTGGGCATTGAAGAGCCCTTTCCCTTGTCTGCGGAGCACGGGTACGGGTTTTCGGATTTCATGGAAGCTCTGACCGAAGACATGATTCCCATGGAAGAAAACCTGGCCGATGAGGTGCCTGAAGGGCCCATCAAGGTTGCGGTGGTGGGTCGACCCAATGCGGGAAAATCCTCTCTTATTAACCGTCTTCTCGGGGAAGACCGTATGGTGGTGAGCGAGGTGGCGGGCACGACCCGGGATGCGGTGGATTCCCTTGTACGCTTTGGCGGAAAATCCTACCTTCTTATTGATACGGCAGGAATCCGGCGCAAGGGCAAGGTGACGGAGCGCATAGAAAAATTTTCTGTGATTCAGGCTTTAAGAGCCCTGGAGCGTTGTGATGTGGCCCTGATTCTCTTCGACGCCTCGGAAGGTATCACAGACCAGGATGTGCGGGTGGCGGGCTATGCGGCGGATCGTGGTTGCGGTTGTATTTTTATCTGCAACAAGTGGGATCTTCTGCCTGCGGAAGAAAAGGATGTGAAGCGTGTGAAGGCGGCCATTGCCATGGAAGCCAAATTCCTGGCCTTTGCCCCTGTCTTAACCATCTCCGCCCTGACCGGGCAGCGGGTGAACCAGATTTTTCCCACGGTGGACGCGGTGTATGCCCAATACACCAGTCAGACCGGCACCAGCCATCTGAACCGCATCATTGAAGAGGCCACGGCGCGTACGGAGCCTTCCCTGCACAATGGCAAGCGCATTAAGTTTTATTTTGCATCCCAGATCCGCACTGCGCCACCGCGCTTTTCTCTGGTTACCAATTACCCCGATGCCGTGCATTTTTCCTACAGGCGTTATCTGGTGAACCAGATTCGGGAGGCTTTGGGGCTTGACCTTACGCCCATCCGTCTGGAGTTCAAGGAGCGCAGTGGTCGAACGGATTATAGTGAGAAAAAAACCAAGCCTTCTCCTGAGCTTGTGCGCAAGCTCCAGGCAAAGAGGCGGCAGCGTAAACGCAGGAACCGTTAAGGCGGCCCATGGACGATCTTTTTGAGGCATCGTCGGATTCGGAAAAACCTCTGGCGGAGCGAATGCGGCCTGAGACCCTGGAAGATCTGGTGGGTCAGGAGCACCTTCTCGGGGAAGGCGCTGTGCTCCGACGAGCCATCCGGGAGGATCGCCTTTTTTCCATGATCCTCTGGGGGCCGCCGGGCTGCGGTAAGACTTCTCTGGCCAGAATCCTTGCAAAGGAGAGCCGTAAAGCCTTTGTGCAGATTTCTGCGGTTTTTTCCGGCGTAAGGGAAGTGCGGGCCATTATTGAGGAAGCCCGGGGCAGGCGGCGGATGCAGGGTCGGGGAACCCTCCTTTTTGTGGATGAGATCCACCGTTTCAACAAAGCCCAGCAGGACGCCTTTTTAAAGCATGTGGAAGAGGGGCTCATCACCCTCATCGGAGCCACGACGGAAAATCCTTCCTTTGAGGTGATTGCAGCCCTGCTGTCCCGCTGTCGGGTGCTGGTGCTGAATCCTGTGTCCGAAGAGGCCTGTGTCCGGGTTCTGCAAAGGGCCTTGACCGAGGAGCGGGGCCTGGGGCGTCTTGGCATCGGGGCCGAAGAGTCTGAATTGAACCAGATGGCCGGGATAGCAGGCGGGGATCTGCGGACGGCGCTTTCCGGCCTTGAAATGGCGGCTTTCCACTGCCTGGGGCGAGGGGATGGAGGGGGAGTCCGGCGTATTCTCAAAGAGGATGTGGCCGCTGCGTTCGGAGACCGGGTACTGCGGCACGACAAGGCTGGGGATTCCCATTTCAATCTCATCTCGGCCTTCCATAAAAGTCTGCGGGGAAGTGATCCGGATGCGGCCTTGTACTGGCTTTTCCGTATGCTGGAAGGGGGGGAGGATCCCCTTTACCTTGCCCGGCGCATGGTGCGCTTTGCATCCGAAGATGTGGGAATGGCGGATCCCGGTGCTCTGGCCATGGCCCTTTCCGCCATGGAGTCTTACCGTTTTCTGGGTTCCCCCGAAGGGGAGGGGGCGCTGGCCCAGGCGGCGGTCTATCTGGCCACAGCGGCCAAGAGCAATGCGGTTTATGTGGCCCAGAAGGCTGTGGTGGCCCGGATCCGGGACACGGGCGCTCCGCCCGTTCCCCTGCATATCCGCAACGCGCCCACGCAGCTGATGGAAAATCTTGGTTATGGCCGGGAGTACCGCTACGCCCACGATTATAAGGATGCCTATGTTCCCCAGGAGTATCTTCCCGAAGACCTGAAAGGGGACTCTTACTACCATCCCTCGGATCGGGGATATGAGAAACTCGTGGCCCAGCGTATGGAACATTGGCGCAGGCTGCGGGACGAGGCCCGGAAAAAGGGCCTGCCAGCATCAAAGGTTTAAGGCTTCCATGTAAAAGAAACCCTGCCCGTTTCCCTGCCTTCTGCATCCCAGCTGACTTCCGTAAAAAAAATTTCTTTGCTCCTGTGAACCCGTAAAATGGTACTGCTGCGCGTGCCGTACTGGGGACTTACAATGAAAAGGGGGGACAGGATGCGCTCCCACTCAAGCCCCATGCCTGTATCTGGAAGGGCTGCGTCCGGAGGCCTGTTCCGGTTCTGCAGGAGGTGGATGAGGTCTTCCTCCTGGGCTCCCTTGGTGAGGGATTCCTGGAGGAGGGCGCATCCCAGGCTCACCTTGGGCCAGGGTGTGTCCAGAAGATGATTGGAAAGTCCGTGGACGCCGGGGGGGATGGGGATGGGTGGGGCTTTCTCGTTGCTGTAATAAAAAAGACGATCCGGTCTGCCGCAGATAAGGTTGAAGCCATTATACAGGTGGCCCTTTTCCTGAAGATTCCGGAGAAAGGCTTCGCTTGGGGTGTTTTGTCTGAGGTATTCCGCCACAAGGTGTCCCCGGGAGGGCGGGTTTTCTTTTTTCAAAAAAGGATTTCTGTAGTTGGTGAGGGCTGCAAGGCGCAGACTCTGGGTGTGGATTCCCATCCATGTGCCGCCTTCCTGAAGATCCTTTCCCCCGAGAATATCCGGGTGATCCTCCCAGAAGGAAGCTGTCTGGGTGGGTCTCTGGTGGAATTCATCCCTGTTGGCCGCAATGACCAGTGGCCAGTCCCTGTGATGGTGCAGTGCAAATAAAATGAGGCACATAAACCTTTTTTCCTTCCCTGAGGCCGCAAGCTCGGCTGTAAAACGTTTTTTTGGATTTTAGCTGCAACGCCGTTCTGTTTTGCTGTACTTTGTTCATCTGTGTATTGACTTTCCTCCCATCTCCGGTTAGCGTCAGGAAATTCGGGGAAAACCACGTATACTATAGTGCGGGGGCACTTGGCATCGCAAGGAGGATAAAGGCATGAAAGAAGTTGTCATTGTCAGCGGATCCAGGACAGCGGTAGGGGCTTTTGGCGGTGTTCTCAAGGATGTTTCCGTAAAGGAGCTTGGGGCGACGGTCATGAAGGACGTGCTTAAAAAAGCAGGTCTGCGGCCTCAGCCCAATGCGGAAATGGAAGCGATTTATCCGGATAAGCTCAAAGGGCAGGGGCGCATTGAGCTGGAAGCCGGAGGCTATGATTATGATGACAGCCTGACGCCCATTACCCTGGATGAAGTGATCATGGGGAACGTGCTCCAGGCCGGTCAGGGTCAGAACCCGGCCCGTCAGGCCATGATTGCCGCAGGTATTTCCAAGGAAACGCCTGCTTTCTCGGTGAATAAGGTCTGTGGTTCTGGCCTGAAGGCCATTGCCCTGGGTGCCCAGGCCATCATGACCGGTGATGCAGAAGTGGTGCTGGCCGGTGGCCAGGAAAGCATGAGCAATACGCCCATGGCCCTGATGAAGGCCCGCTGGGGACACCGTATGGAACTGACCGGTGTGGGGCCTGTGCATGACCTTTTGGTTTTTGATGGCCTGTATGAGATTTTCTACGGGTATCACATGGGGATCACCGCAGAAAATATTGTGGCCAAATATGGCATTTCCCGCGAGGATCAGGACAAGGTGGCTGTTCTCAGCCATGCCCGGGCCATGGAAGCCATCCGCAGCGGCGTGTTCAAGCCCGAGATTGCCCCTGTGGTGCTGAAGGGCCGCAAGGGAGATACGGTCATTGATACGGACGAAAGACCCATGGAAACCTCCATGGAAAAAATGGCCAAAATGAAGCCCGCCTTTAAAAAGGATGGCTCTGTTACGGCGGGCAATGCCTCCGGTATCAACGATGGTGCCGCAGCTGTGCTCATGATGAGCGCGGAAAAGGCCAAGGCCATGGGGCTGAAACCCATTGTGAAAATCAAGGGTTTTGCCTCCGGAGCCATGGATCCTGCCTATATGGGGCTGGGTCCTGTCCCCGCCATCCGCAAGCTTCTGGGTCGCACGGGGATGCAGATGGGCGACATTGATATGATCGAACTCAATGAAGCCTTTGCGGGTCAGGCCATTGGCTGCATGATTGAGCTTGGCATTGACTATGAAAAGCCCAATGAGCTGGGCTCCGGTATTTCCATTGGTCATCCCATTGGCGCAACGGGTGCGCGGCAGATGGTTACGGGCATGTACCAGATGCAGCGCAAGGGCTATGGTACAGGTATTGTGTCCATGTGCATCGGCGGTGGTATGGGTATGGCAATGATTGTGGAAAAGGTCTGATCTGAGTAAGGCAGGTAAAGGCTCCAGGACCTTAAGAGGCCTGAATCCTTTTTGCCAGGCCCGAAAGGGTGCCAGCTGACTTTCTGATTTTGAAGAATGCAGGATCATATCCGCCTTGGGGTGGGTGTGATCCTGTTTTTTTTATGGGTATGGGAGGCTTTGAAGGGAGCATTTTGGCGGATGTGGTGAAAAAAGGTCGCAGGCTTTGTTCAGGGATGGTATGATAGCACGTTTCACGCGGGGCCTTTACCCTAGGAATAAGGAGACCCGCGAAGACGTCCGCTTTCAAAGGGCGAGTCCTTACCCCTGTAAAAAATGCGAAGTCTGCGGAAGGCGGGCGACGTGGAAAATTTAAAAAATCCATAAAAAGGGAGACTCTTTTGTATGTCTTTTTCAAAAGGTTCATCCCGGCGGAAAACAGGATGTGTCCATGATTGATACAGAGTTGCGTGGTGAAATCAGCATTGAACGCGAGATGCGGCAGTCCTATCTTGAGTACGCCATGAGCGTGATCATCGGCCGTGCCCTGCCGGATGTGCGGGACGGCCTGAAGCCCGTGCACCGGCGTGTGCTCTTTGCCATGCGGGAACTCAAGAATGACTGGAACCGTCCCTACAAGAAATCTGCCCGCATTGTGGGGGATGTGATTGGTAAGTATCATCCCCATGGGGACGCGGCGGTGTATGACACCATTGTCCGCATGGCCCAGGATTTTTCCATGCGTTATACCCTGGTGGACGGTCAGGGTAACTTCGGCTCCATTGACGGTGACTCTCCGGCGGCCATGCGTTACACAGAAATTCGTATGCAGCGTCTGGCCCAGGAGATGCTGGCGGATCTGGACAAGGATACCGTTGACTTCATTGCCAACTATGATGAATCCCTGGAAGAACCCCTGGTGTTGCCTTCCCGCTTTCCGGCCCTGCTGGTCAACGGTTCTTCGGGCATTGCCGTGGGGATGGCCACCAACATCCCTCCCCATAACCTGAGGGAAGTGGCGGATGCCATTATCGCTGTTATAGAAGATCCGGACATTGATGTGGCGGAGCTGCTGCGGATTCTGCCAGGGCCGGATTTTCCCACAGGTGGTATCATTTATGGCAAATCCGGTATTCTGGAAGCCTATCGCACGGGACGGGGCATCATCCGGGTCCGGGCCCTCATGGATCTTGAAACCGATCCCAAAAGCGGCGCTGAAACCCTGGTGGTCAGGGAGTTACCCTACCAGGTGAACAAGGCCAGGCTTGTGGAAAAGATTGCTGAGATGGTGCGGGATAAGCAGTTGGAAGGGGTGCGTTATGTCCGGGATGAATCAGACAGGGATGGCATGCGCATCGCCATTGGCCTTAAAAAAGAGGCCATGCACGAGGTGGTGACCAATCAGCTTTTCAAACATACCCAGCTGCAGAACAGTTTTGGCATCATTTTTCTTGCTGTGGTGAACAACCGGCCCGAACTTCTGACCTTAAAGGAAATTCTGAGCCACTTTATCCGCCATAGAAAAGAAGTGATCATCCGCCGCACCCGATTTGATCTGAAAAAGGCGGAAGCCCGTGCCCATATCCTTGAAGGCCTCAAGATTGCTCTGGACCACATTGATGAGGTGGTGGCCCTGATTCGTAAGTCCTCGTCTCCTGCGGAAGCCAAAGACGGGCTCATGGCGCGCTTCGGGCTTTCGGCCCTGCAGGCCCAGGCCATTCTGGATATGCGCTTGCAGAGGCTGACGGGGCTTGAGCGGGATCGTATTCTGGAAGAATACGCAGCGGTCTTGAAAGATATTGCCTGGTTCAAGGAAATTCTCGGCAGTGAGACCCTCATCATGGATATCATCCGCCAGGAAATGGTGACCCTCAAAGAAGAGTTCGGAGACGGTCGCCGCACGGAGATTGTGGAAGCTACCCGGGAGATCGGTATGGAGGACCTCATTGTCGAAGAAGACATGGTGGTGACCCTCACCCGCACCGGGTATATCAAGCGCAATCCCATTACGCTGTATCAGAGCCAGCGGCGAGGCGGACGGGGAAAAACCGCCATGACCACACGGGATGAGGATTTTGTGACTCGCCTTTTTGTGGCCTCCACGCACCACACCTTCCTCTTTTTCACGAACCTTGGCAAGGTGTACTGGTCCAAGGTCTGGGAGCTGCCCCAGGGTGGCAGGACCAGCAAGGGCAAAGCCATTGTGAACTTTCTGAATCTGGAGCCCCAGGAGCGTCTGACCACAGTCCTTGCGGTTCCGGATTTTGAGGAAGATCGCTTCATTCTCATGGCCACCCGCGAAGGCCTTGTGAAAAAAACGGATCTCATGGCCTATTCCAGGCCCAGGGCAGGGGGGATCATTGCCATTGATCTGGTGGAAGGCGATGCCCTCATTGCCGCGCGTATCACGGACGGCAGCCAGGATGTGTTTCTGACATCCGCAGAAGGAAAGGCCATCCGTTTTCCGGAATCCGATGTGCGGCCCATGGGCCGGGTATCCCGCGGCGTGCGGGGCTTGCGCATGGATGAGGGGGATTACATTGTGGGGATGGAGGTCACAGGCCAGGGCAATACCCTCTTTACGGCCACGGAAAACGGCTATGGCAAACGGACGGATATTGAAGCCTTCCCCCTGCAGCGCAGAGGGGGCAAGGGTGTGATCGGCATCCGCACCGATGGCCGCAACGGCAAGGTGGTGGCCATGGTGCTGACGGACGATAAAGATGATGTGATGCTGGTGTCCGACAAGGGACGCCTGATACGAACGTCCGCGTGCAGCATTTCTGTCATTGGCCGGGCCACCCAGGGTGTACGGCTCATTCAGATGGAAGAAGGCGAGAGACTCATTGATGCGGCGCGTCTGGATGAGGATGCCCGGAGTGATGAAGATGATCTGGATGCGGATGCGGGGGTTTGCGAACCCACGGATCTGGAATAGGATGACGCATATATGGCACATCGGGAAATAGCGGCATTTCAGATAGGGGTTCTGGGTGCAGGCAGCTGGGGGACGGCCCTTGCCATGCTGCTGGCGGATAAGGGGTATCCTGTGACCCTCTGGGCCTATGAAGCGGAAGTGGCCAATGAGATTGCCGAGCTTGCGGAAAACAGGACCTATCTTCCTGGAATCCGTCTGCCGGAAAACCTCAGGGCTACGACGGATATGGCGGCGGCGGTGCGGGATAAGGCGATGGTGTTGTTTGTAACACCCTCCCACGTGATGCGGGAAACGGCCCGAAAGGCGGCTGGAGACATCGGAAGAGAAACCCTCCTGGTAACAGCTTCCAAGGGCATTGAAAATGTGACCCATAAAACCATGACCGGGATTTTACAAGAAGAGATTCTGCACATCCCGGAAGATCATCTGACGGTTCTCTCTGGCCCCAGCTTTGCCCGCGAGGTGGGAGAAAAGCGGCCAACGGTTGTGACCGTTGCAGCCAGAAATCCGGAGATTGCCCGACAGGTTCAGGAAATTTTTGCAAGTCCTGTTTTTCGGGTGTACACCACAGAAGATGTCATGGGCGTGGAAGTGGGCGGGGCCATGAAAAATGTCATTGCCATAGCCGCAGGCGTGGTGGATGGCATGGAACTGGGACTCAATACCCGGGCGGCCCTCATTACCCGCGGACTTGCCGAGATCCGGCGCCTGGGGGTGGCCATGGGCGCCAATCCCCACACCTTTTCCGGACTCTCCGGAGTGGGCGATCTCATGCTGACCTGCACGGGTTCCTTAAGCCGGAATCATACCGTAGGTCAGCTTCTGGGCCAGGGAAAATCCCTGGACGCCATTCTGAAAGAGATGCGTATGGTGGCCGAAGGCGTGAAATCGGCCCGCTCCGTGTACAACCTTTCTGCAAAACTTGGAGTGGAACTTCCCATCTGCAACGAGGTCTACCGGGTGCTTTATGAAAACAGCTCACCCCGGGATGCGGTGGATCGTCTCATGAACCGGACGCTGAAGCAGGAGTTTGATGATCTGATCTGATGGTGGCAAGGCATGCCGGACGGAGCCGGGGTGTTTCAGGATGGACTGGAGAGAGTGCTGCTATGGATGCAAAGTCCACGCAGGAAGGGCACCGCAAGCGTCTGCGCAAACGATTCCGGGAGTCGGGGCTGGAAGGCTTTCAGGACCATGAGGTTCTGGAGTTGCTGCTGACTCTGGGAACGCCCAGAAAGGATTGCAAGCCCCTGGCCTGGGAGCTTTTGAAGCGTTTTAAAACCTTAGCTGGTGTGTTTGAGGCGGGTTTGGGGGAGCTTTGCGAGATTCCTGGGGTTGGGGAGACCAACGCCATTCCCATTCGTCTGGTGAAGGCCGCTGCGGATCGTTTTTTAAAACAGCGCATTGTGGGGAAAGAGATTCTGGGAACTCCCCGCGCTGTGATGGATTATCTTTACCATCGTTTGCGTGAAAGCAGCCGGGAAGCCTTTCTCGTGCTTTATCTGGATGTGAAGAACCGGCTGATTGAGGTGGAAACCCTTTTTGAGGGAAGCCTTTCCGCAAGCCCGGTGTATCCCCGCGAAGTATTGCGTGCGGTTTTGGCCCATCAGGCGGCCTCGGTGATTCTTGTGCATAACCACCCTTCGGGAGATGCGGAGCCCTCCAGAGAGGATTACGCCATCACTCGGCGTCTTGTTCATGCCCTGGCGCCGGTGAATGTCACGGTGCATGAACATCTCATTATCGGCAACAACTGCCACCACAGTTTTGCGGAAACCGGAGTGATGCGGACCCTGCATCAGGAGGTGCGGGATGCGGAAAGCGCGTTTATGCGGGAATGGGGGCCACGATGACCTCCAGCAATGAAACCTCGCTACCGGCCTGTTTTGGGATGCTGGACAAGGTTTTTCCCCAGGGCGAAGGAGGGCTGCGGGAAAGCCCGGATTCCTGCCTGGCCTGCGGGGAAAAAACGGCCTGTCTGCGTGCGGCCCTGGAAGGGGCGGATGGATGGAAGGCAGAGGAAGAAAAAGTGGACCGTGCCTATGCTTCGGGGCATCTGGGATTTTTGGGGAGATGGTCCAGGCGCAAGGCCTTGAGTCTCAGAAAAAAAGAAAAACAAGGGTGAGGAATGTCCGATTGCGGAGTCTTGCCTGCTGGAAAAAACGTATTTGGGAAAATGAACGCATAAAAATGGGGAGGGGTTTGTGAAAGGGATCGTGGATCTGCCGCTGGCGGGAAAACGGGTTTTCATACGCGTGGATTTCAATGTGCCCATGGACAAGGCAGGGAATATCACAGACGATACCCGCATTCGAAGGGGTATGGAAAGCATCCGTTTTGCGGCGGATTCCGGAGCCCGCGTCATTGTCGCCTCCCATCTGGGTCGCCCCAAGGGACAGGTGGTGGAGGCCTTGAGCCTGAAGCCTGCGGCGGAGCGTCTGGCCTCCCTTTTGGGGCGGCCCGTTGCCATGGCCGGGGATTGTATCGGCCCCAAGGTCGGGGAAGCCATTGCAAAACTGGAGCCTGGTGACATCCTCATGTTGGAGAATCTGCGTTTCCATCCGGAAGAACAGGCCAATGATGCGGCCTTTGCAGAACAACTTGCGGATTTCTGTGATATCTACATCAATAACGCCTTTGCCGTATGTCACAGAAAACATGCGTCCGTGCATGCCATTTGCGGCTTTGTAAAGGAAAAGGCCGCAGGCCATCTCCTGATGGATGAGCTGCACTATTTTGAGTCCGCCATGGGGGCTCCTGCCCGGCCTCTGGTGGCCATTGTGGGGGGAGCCAAAATTTCGAGCAAGCTCAAAGCCTTGGAAAACTTGCTTCATCGTGTGGACAAGGTACTCATCGGTGGTGCCATGGCCAACACTTTTCTGAAGGCTTCCGGAATTTTTGTGGGCGCATCCCTGGTGGAAGACGAGATGCTGGATACGGCAAGAAAGGTTATGGCTGTGGCCCGGGAAAAGGGCGTGCGGTTTTATCTTCCCGTGGATGCTGTGGTAACCCAGGAGATTGCGCCCCAGAGTGTGGGCGTTGTGGTGCCCGTGCAGGAAATTCCTGATGGTTGGATGGTAGCGGACTGCGGTCCTGCAACGGTGAGGCTGTATGCCGCAGCCCTGGCCAATGCCAAGACCGTGGTGTGGAACGGTCCCATGGGAGTGTTTGAAATGGAGCCTTTCAGCGGCGGTACCATGGGGCTGGCGCGGCATGTGGCGGCCTGCCATGGTCTCACCATTGTGGGCGGCGGCGACACGGATACAGCCATTCACAAGGCCGGGGTGGCTTCGGCCATGGGATATATCTCCACGGGCGGAGGGGCCTTCCTCAAACTTCTGGAAGGACAGTCTCTGCCTGCGGTGGAGGCCCTGGCCTGAACGGTGTCAGGTCAGACAAGGGCATGATCATGGGGTGAGAACGGCTCTGGGGAGGATGAGGGCTTGGGCTTCTGGACATATCGGGAACATTTGAGTTTGGCCAACCGGCTTCGGAGATCTTATTACGAACTGCTGCGGGACCAGCTGGATCAGGAGATTCTTCAGTACGCCCTGGTGGATTCCTATGCCAACTTCAAGGCAAGGAAAATTCCCTATCCCTTTGTGGAACGAAGGGAACTGAAGCCCAAAGCAAGGATTCCCAGTCTTGAGTATGAGGCGCAGAATGCCTTTCTGGTGATTTTTGTGGAGGACACCATCCCTGCCATCCACAAAAAATACATCCGTTTTTTTGACGACAACAAAACCACCAAGGTCAACCTGCTGAAGACCAAGACCCTTTCCCTGGCCAATACCTTTGATCGGAGTCAGAAATACATTGAATCCGCAGAATTTGTGAATGTGCTTCGGCAGCTTCTGTCTGTGGACTATGCCCTGCTCATCCAGCGGGATCCCATGAGTCGGGGAAGGGATCGATATAACCTTTCCCACTTCCATGTTCGCATTGACTGGCCCATTGCGGATGCCGCCGAAGACATGGCCCGACGCTTGCGTTACATCTCCAAGGATCTGTATGAAAAGGGAGATAAATACGCAGAGGATGTGCAGAAAAAGTTTTTTGAATACTATGCCCAGCCCATGATGGCCGGGGGACGCCGTACGGCCGCCATTGTGGCGGCCCAGTACCTGCGGAGGCTGCCCTGTATTTCCACGGTGTACGCGGGCAGCAGTGAATCCCGTTCCCTGATCCGGTTGTCGGAGCGCGGGGTGAGCAAAGCCACCCTGGTGCGCTTTTCAGACGAGGAAACCCGGGCCCTGGCCGACGAAAATCACATGTCCGTCTCCACCTTCCGCAAGCATTATGCGGTGGCGCGGGAGGGAAAAAACGCAGTCTTTGTGCTCCAGGTTCTGTATTCCCGGACCCAGCATGCCAAGCCACCGGAGGATGGCAAACTCCGGGAGATCAATCCGGATCCCTACTGGGTGACGGTGGGGTCCCAGCGTATTCTGCCCATGGTGGAGGCCTGGCTGTATCCCCCCCTTCCCGTGAATCTGATCTATGCGTAGGTGAGTTCCCGCATCATGGCGATTTCATCACAGTCGGGAAATTTAACGCAATGGACGCAGTCCGACCAGATCTTCAGGGGCAGATCTGCCCTTTCAATGCGCTTGAAGCCCATCTTTTCAAAAAAGACCGGCTGATAGGTGAGGGTGAAAAGCTGGGTGATGCCAAAGCTTCGGGCTTCCGCCACCAGGGTTTCCACCATCATCCGCCCGATTCCCTGGTTCTGCAGACTTTCCTCCACAGCCAGAGAACGGATTTCCGCCAGATCCTCCCAGCAGAATTGCAGGGCGCAGCATCCCGCCACTTTGCCGGTTTTGGGTGATACATACACCACAAAGTCCCGAACATGATCATAAAGACCGCTGAGAGGTCTTGGAATCATCTCCCCCCGACTTCCGAAAAATTGCAGCAGCTTGTAGATGGATTGAATATCCTTGATGGTGGCGTGCCGGACCATGGGTTTTCCTCCTTGGATGACGTTTGGAACAAGAAAGCTTCCTCTACGCCTTTTTATATGGGGGGGCAAGTCCTTTGGCGGGACTGGGCGATTTTTTAAAGATCTGGGCCGCCAGTCTAAGCGGAGACAGGCCTTGAGATATGGGCGGCATCATGGATTTTTCCGGAAGAGCGCCATTTCGCCTGTATCCAGGGTTCTTTTTTCTGTTCCAGGAGGAAGGGGGAAATATTCCGGTCGGCTGGCAGGGCCTGCCTGGTGCATGATTTCTTTCCAGATGGGAAGGGCGGTGCGTGCGCCGGTTTCCATGGGTCCCAGGGGTGTATTATCGTCACACCCTGTCCAGACTCCCAGGACCATGGTGGGAGAAAAACCAACAAAAAGGCCATCCCTGAAACTGTCCGTGGTGCCGGTTTTGCCAGCCAGGGCCCGATCCGGGCTGGCGGCGGTGCGGCCTGTACCCTCCTGAATGACGGCCTGGAGCATATCGGTCATGATGGCCGCGGCCTCGGGGCTCATTACGGCTTTGCTTGCCCTGGGAGAAGTATGGAGCAGGGCCCCGCCTGCATCCTCAACCCGTTCAATCCGCCAGGGGAGGTGGCGTATGCCGCCTGCGGGGAAAACCGCGTAAGCCTGGGTAAGTTCCCCCAGGCTGACCTCTGAGGTGCCCAGGGCCAGAGAGAGGTTGGGGGCAAGGGGACTCTGAAAACCCAGGGCATGGGCAAAATGTACCACAGCCTCCGCTCCCATCTCTTCTGTAAGGCGGATGGGTGGGATGTTACGGGACAGGGCCAGGGCTTTACGCAGGGAAATCTCACCGAGGAAATTTCTGGAAAAATTTCGTGGTGACCAGATGCGCCCATGGCTTTGACGAAAAATGACGGGAGTGTCGCTGGTGAGCTGGTCCTGTTCCATTCCTTTTTCAATGGCCAGGGCAAAGATGATGGGTTTAAAGGCGGAGCCGGGCTGTCTTTTGGCCTGAAGCGCCCGATCAAAGGGACTCTGATTGAAGCTGCGCCCCCCGATGTGAGCCAGAACTGCGCCTGTATGGACGTCCAGGGCAAAAACGGCGCACTGGGGAAAGGCCTTTTGTCCCTGTTTTTGTATGCGGGCTTCCAGCTCTGGCATATGCCTGGCCACAGCCGCCTCAGCCAGGGTCTGTATCCGACTATCGAGGGTGGTGCGTACGGTGAGGCCTTCCTGATAAAGTCGGTCCGGGCCCAGAATTTCTTCCAGCTCCATGCGAACCGCCTCCAAGAACCAGGGGGCTTGCCGAATGGATAGGGGGGGGGCGGAAACCAGGTTCAGGGGTTCGGCCAGGGCCTGATCCAGTGCTTCTCTGGAAAGATTACCTGTGGCATGCATCTGCCGCAGCACCGTATCACGCCGTTCTTTGGCCCTTTCCGGGCTGCTTCTGGGAGAATAACGGGAGGGTGCTTTGGGAAGACCTGCGATGAGGGCGGCTTCGGTAAGGGAAAGATCCCTGGCGGATTTTCCAAAGTACCGCAGAGACGCGGCTTCTACACCATAGGCCCCGCTTCCCAGATAAATCTGGTTAAGGTAGAGGGTGAGAATTTCCTCTTTAGTATAACGGCGCTCGATTTGCAGGGAAAGAAAGGCTTCCCGGATTTTTCGGCTGATATTCTTTTCAGGGGTGAGAAAGAGGGTTTTGGCCAGTTGCTGGGTCAGGGTGCTGGCTCCTTCGGCATAGGAGCCCGTGCGCAGATTTTTCACGATGGCGCGCAGGATCCCCTTGGGATCCACGCCGTGATGGGAATAAAAACTGCGGTCTTCCGTGGCGATGAGGGCTTTTTTCAGGAGATCCGGTATCTCCGATGCGCGGATGGGTTTGCGGTGTTCTGCGTAAAATTCGGCAAGAAGGACTCCATCCCTCGAGAGAATACGGGTGATGGCCGCGGGCCGGTAGCCTTCGAGTTGGGCAATCTGGGGCAGATCCCGCATGAGGCCGATGGAAAAGCCAAGAACCATGCCGCCGAAAAGGCCCAGGACGGCGAAGATGAGCAAAGCGCGTTTCATGGGAAAAACCCTTTGAAATCAAGGCATAAGGACCTGCATGCAAAAAAGCGTGCAGGTCCTTATGCCTTGTGTGGGATGGGTTCGGTCAGGCGAGTTTGCGGATGTTGTCCGCAAGATCCGCGTCCGCAAAGGGCTTATGCATGACCATGGAGACGCCGATTTCTTCCAGGGTCGCTTTGTCAATGCGGGCTTCCGCGTGGCCGGAATGCTGCCCCACAAAGTCGCTCTGGGTGGTGATCATGATAATGGGAAGATCCTGAGGCCTGTATTTGCGCCGCAATTCCCGGGTGAGCTGGATGCCATTGATGTCCGGCATGTTGAGGTCGGTGATGAGCAGATCGGGCTTTTCCTGCAGCGCCGCTTCGATGGCCCTGGAGGGGAACTCGAAAAGAACGGGAGCATGTCCCATGGCGTGGAGTTTTCCCTTGTAGATGCGCAGCATCATCTTGGAGTCGTCCACCACGAAGATCCGCAGTCGTTTGACGCCTTTTTCCGGCTGAACGGCGGCAAGGATCCTGTCGGCCAGGGCGTCAAAACCCTGATTACGCATCAGGGTCAGGTAATGCTCCCGCACGTCGGGGTGGGCTTTGCTGGAAAGATGGGTTACGGCCATGGCGCTGAAGGCCTCCTCGGAGATGAGGGCTTCAAAGGCTCTGTCTGCGCCTGCATCCACCAGGGTGGCCACCACCTGGCGCGCAGCTTCGTCCTGGGCGGCGGTCATGTTTTTAAGGCCTGCGGCCAGGGTGGGCGAAAGGTTTTTATCCACAGCTCTGGCCGCTGCTAGGCGGACCTGCTCCTCAGGATCCTCAAGGCCGGTGGCCAGGCTGATGGCAGCCTTGGCTGCGGGAAGCCTTTCCATGGCTTCGTATGCGGCAAAGCGGACGTTGGGATTTTCCGGTCTTCGATAGAGAACTTTCTGGATGGCGGGGATGGCGCTTTTATCCCCGATATTGCCCAGTACGTTGAGGGTGTGGACCAGGGCGTCATCATCGGCTTCCTTCAGGTTCTCTACCACCACAGGCACGGCCTTGGGACCGATGGCGACAAGTTTGTCAATGGTCCAGTTGCGGACGTCCACATAGTGGGAGTTGAGGAGCTGGGTCAGGCGCTGAAGGGCCGCCTGATCCTGGATTTCTCCCAGGGCTTCGATAATAAGCTGGTCTGTGCGGTTGTTGCCCCGGATGGCTTCGGCCAGAAGGTGGATGGCCGTGGGGCCACCGATTTCAGCCAGGGCAAAGATGGCTTCTTGTTTTAATTCCTCGTCACCATAGTAGATGAAATCCGCAATGGCCCGGATGCAGGTCTGGGAGGCCATGAGGCTTAGGGCCTTGATGGTTTCCCGGAGAAGGTCGGGATCGGATTTCTGGGAGAGGAAATCCGTAAGAAGGGGAATGGCTTCCAGAACCTGAAGTTCCCCTGCGATGCGGATCAGGGGAAGGCGTCGGTCCAGGGTTTCGGCCTGGAGCTGGGCCAGGAGAAGGTCCTGGTTGGCGCAGGATTTATCGAGCAGCAGGTCATAAAGCCGGTTTTTGACCATGGCGTCGGCCAGGGGAAGTTCCAGCATATAACAGAGGGCTGGGTGGACAACCCGGTCTTCCCCTTTGCTGATTTCATACAGGGTGCGGATCTGGCTTTTGGGGTCAATGCGCGGAAGAAACTGCAGAAGAGCCCTGGCCTTGACCATGTCCTGGCCTGCGATGCAGAATTTGAGTTCATCAATGAATTCGGCAATACTGATTTTACTCATGGAAGTTCCCCTGGTATGGGCGATGAAATTTTTTTTAAGATCTTATGGATTTCAGGATTGCCCTTTAAATTGGTAAAAAATGGAATTGAGGTATTTTTTGGGTTCAAAAAGGGCGGTTTCATTGCTCAAGGATTCTGTGGATCCGATGAGCAGATATCCGTCGGGCTCCAGAGAACTGGCAATTT
>NZ_JAVETM010000105.1:0-3266 GCF_034006065.1 Desulfobotulus sp.
GCACCCTGGGCCAGCTTCATCAGAATATGGTGGTATCCGTCAACAACGTACTCCGGACGGTCTGTGTGCTGAACCCGGAAGTTCATCATGAGGCCTTTGTTCAGTCTCTCCGGAGTCAGGGCGGCGGGAAGTAAGTCTTTTCTGATCCCATAAAAAAAGAAAGCCCCTGCATCTTTCGGTGCGGGGGCTTTCTAAAATAATCCTGTTTTTCAAGGGAATTTTTTTCAGGAATCTTTTTCCGTCTTTGTTTTTCTGCTCTCCATCGCTCTTATCCCATATCCGCCAAGACCGCCGGAACAGATATACACAAGGGCCTTGATGATTTCCATGGCCACGGTGTCTTTGTCTTTCCACAGACAGAACAAAATCACAGACGCGATAATCAGAAAAAGAGCAATGACCAGAAAAACCCTGATCTTGAGGAGGGATTTTTCGTACTTCCGCTGCTCGTTTCTATCTTCAAGCTGGGCCTTGAGGGCATTCTGGCTGAAGGCAAAGCTGTGATTGTCCTGCTGCCTCTGAAGGTCAAGCTCCTGGGCTCTCAGTTCCAGATCTCGGGTCTGGTTTGCAACCAAATCCTTGATCAGTTCCGGCGGGAGCTGCTGGGGCCGGTTCTGCACCGGGGCAGGTGTTCCTTTGCTTTTCATTCAAAAAGAACCTCGTACTTCGGAGTTTTCCATTTCACATGAATGGCCGCAAAGCCGGAATCCCCCAGAGCCGTCGTTCCGATGGGCTTCACAAGGGGAGTTGCCTTCAGGATGTTCCGCCTTTGTTCCGGAGACAGGCGGATGAAGGTTTCCGGAGAGAGGATCTCTTCATCCAGCCGGGTTGTTTCCATAACGCTTTTATGCTGTCCCACCGGGGCCTCCTTCTCCTGGTTCCTGATCTTTCATGATGCCGCGCGGAGCTGTTTTGGGGCTCATGGGCGCTGCAAATCAATTTCGGTATCATAGCACCCCATGTCAAGTAAATACATATGCTAAATAAAGAAAAAGAACCCCCATCCACGCACATCTAAGGCCCAAACAGCAAACGCCGCCCCCTGTGACCCTATACTGCAAAGGGGGCGGCCCTAAGGCCCTGTATGGCTTTCGGGTTTAAGCCGGGCCGGAGCAGGGGTTTTGCAGTCACGGTAACCAGCCCTCCTTAAAGTCCTTAAGGTCTTTAAGGTCCTTAAGGAAAGCAGCCTTTTGTGGCAGGCAAAACCGCCGCTGCCCTTGACGGGCTTTCACCCCGAAAGCGCTTTAAGGCTTTTGGGGTAGCCAAATGCAAAACAGGCCGGGCAAACAGCAAACCGTAGGGGCACCCCCCTGTGGGTGCCCAAAAGGGCAGGCACAGGGGCCTGCCCCTACAATAACACCGAATCAAATAAAGGGTCACCATGTCCAACGTTGAAAAAATCGTCAAAATCGTCTTCTCCGGGGACGATCAGGTTTCCCAGGTAGCCACAGGCATCAACACCAATCTGGGCAAGCTGGGAATGTCCATGAACGTCATAGAAGATGGCGTCCGCAGTGTCACCAAGCCCATGGCTGCCATGGCCGATGCCACCCTCACCACCACCGCAGCCCTGGGTGGCATGCTCGTGGCCGGAACCGGGGTGGCCATTGCCGCTGCGGGTGAGTGGTCGGATTCTTTCAACGAGATTGCCACCCTCATTGATGCCACAGGCGATGACCTCAGCACCTTCCGAAAAAATCTGCTGGACTATGGTGCGGATTCCGCCTTTGCCATGGCTGAGGTGAACGCCGCCACCTATGCGGCCATCTCCGCAGGTACGCACTACAAAGATGCCATTGGCCTGATCACCCAGACCGAACGCCTTGCCATTGCGGGCAAGGCCGGGCTTTCGGATACCACCGTGGCCCTGGTTTCCACCCTGAACGCCTATGGAGCCAGTGCGGATGAGGCCTCCCGGTATTCAGACATCCTTTTTAATACGGTCAAATCCGGCCAGACCACCCTGCCGGAGCTATCTAAATCTCTCTCACAGGTCACATCCATTGCCGCAGCCGGAGACGTACCCTTTGAAACGCTGGCCGCATCCATTGCCGTACTCACGGCCAAGGGGATGCCCACCAGCGAGGCCATCACCGCCATAAGGGGAGCCATTCAGGCCATCATCAAGCCCTCTGAGCAGGCGGCAAAGGAAGCCGAGGCCCTGGGTATTGGCTTTGATGTTTCCGCCCTGAAATCCAAAGGTTTTGAGGGCGTGATGCAGGATGTGTACAGGGCCACGGGCGGCAATGTGGAAACCATTGCAAGGCTTTTTGGCAGCGTGCAGGGGCTTACCGGCGTTTTGGCCATGTTCGGCGCGGATGGCGGAGACAAATTCCTTTCCATCCAGAAACAGATGCAGGACTCCGCAGGGGCCACAGACGCAGCCTATGGAGCCATGTCTGCCAACATGGCCCTTTATAACCAGAAGCTTCTCAATTCCATGCGGGCCACCTTTGTGACCGCAGGCCTGCCCCTTCTGGATGAATATGGCGATGCGGTGGGCGCTTTGTCCGAGGTGTTCGGCGGGCTGCGCGCGGGTATGGATATGGGTGCATTTGATGATCTGTATGCCCATCTTTCAAGGTCCGCCGGAGAGTTCACGGCATGGGCTTCGGGCGTGGGAAAGGCCCTGCCCGAAGCGCTGGAAGGGCTGGACTGGTCCCGCTTTATGGAAGGTGCAGACGAGCTGACCGAAACCATCAAAGGGCTGTTTGATTCCATATTTCAGGGGCTGGACCCCACAAAGCCCGACGAGCTGGGGCAGATTCTTCAGGTGCTTGTGGACGGCATGGGCAAGCTTGCCACAGTGTCTTCCGGGGTGCTGGAAGCATGGAACCCCCTTTTGCAGATGGCAGGCAGGCTGATCACCGCTTTTGCGGATCTGGACCCGGCCACCGCAAAAACCACGGGGGAGTTTCTGGGCCAGTCCCAGATGGTGGAAAAGCTCTCTGAAAAATTTGGCTTCTGGGGCGGGATGCTGATTAAAACCCTGCTGCCCATGAAAGATACAGAGGCTGAGCTTGATCGCATCAACGTGGCCCTTGCGGGCGTGGGTGTGTACGTGCCCGAGGCCACGGAAAAACTCCGGGAGATGGCCGAGGCTACAGACAAAACCACCAAAACCCTGGAAGGCGGAGCCGGGTCTGCGGGTGCGCTTTCCGATGAAGTGGAAAAGCTTGCCAGCGCTCCTGCCCCGGAAATCCGGGTTTCCACGGAGCAGATGGAATCGGCCAGGGCGGAGATCAGGGAAATGGGGCTGGATGTCT
>NZ_JAVETM010000106.1:0-3245 GCF_034006065.1 Desulfobotulus sp.
CATTTATTCTGGAAATGGGCACATCGGTTAAAATAATTGATATGGCAAGGGATCTCATACGGCTTTCAGGGTTTGAACCGGATGTGGACATCAAGATCGAATACATAGGTCTCAGGCCCGGTGAAAAACTCTACGAGGAGTTAATAACCGAAGGAGAGGGCATAGTCCCCACCGACCATAAAAAAATCATGGTGATAGCAGGGCAAACGTGTAATCTCAAGGCATTGAACAGACAGATTGATGAAATAATAGCGTTTGCCAAAGATCAGGACGACCAGAAGATCCGGGAAATGTTGATGCAGATTGTGCCTGAATATCAACCCAACCGATAAGGGGAACCTCCCCCGTTAATTTTCCCCGGCAAATCTTTGAACCTGAGAGCGGTAATAGTCCAGGTCCAGGCCCAAGCGGTCCTCCGCCTGCTCAAGGGCCTTGATTGATGCCTCCAGGGCCTCCCTGGCAAGGCCGTTCTGCCAGCAAGCCTCGGCATAGGTGTCAAGCACATGGGAAGGGGTATCAACAGCAATGGCCCGCTGGGCAAGGGTAAGGGCCCGTTCCGGATCCAGGAAGGATACATCCTCGCAGGTCAATAAGAGCCAGGCAAGGTTGTTCAGGGCCTGGAGGTTTTGCGGGGCTGTTTTAAGCACATTTTCATAGGCATGAACAGCCCTTTCAAACATTTTTCTGCCATAGTAATAATCACCGATCAAGGTGTAGGCATCTACATTTTCAGGGTCAACCTCAAGGACCTCAAGTAAGATCCGTTCGGCAAGATAGTTGTTCATCACCTCCTTTCCCGGACCAAAATTGACAAAATAACCCGCCAAAACAACCATCACCATGAACACTGCATAGCCCGCCACCATCTGCCGTATTTTTCGGTCATGTTTTTTCACAAGGTCTGGATCGAGCTCACATCGCACCATAAAGTCGATGCGCTGGGAGATGTTGAAGTGGTGCCAGTTGGGTCGATCTGATGCGGTGCGGCTGAACCGTGCAATTTTGTAAAAGGTGTCGATAAGGCTTCGCCCGCTGCCCAGGAGTGAAAAAACATAGGTATCGGCCTGGCGCTCGAAATTGCGCATGAAGAACCCGAATCCAAACCGGAAATAAACAAGAAAGAACAGAATGAGTATTAGGCTGAAAACAAGGGTGGAGACCGTCTCCTGTTCCATCCCGGCAAAGATGACAAGCCATGACAGGGGATTCAACCCGTAGATCAAAACCAGCAGAGGCTCAAACAGAGCGTAGACTAAGGCGATGTAGCCTGCAAAGAAAAAAAGATAGAAAAGAATGTGATATTTTTTCACATGGCCTATCTCATGGGCTATTACCGCATCGATTTCACGGGGGGTCATGAGATTGATAAGGGCCGGAGTGACAAGGATATAGCGAAACCTTGAAACAAGCCCCATCACACCTGCCGTGATCATGGAGCCGCCAAAAAGATCCCACTTGAGGATGTCTGCATACCCTATACCCCCATGAATGCAGAGGGCTTCGATCCTGTCTCTTGTGGGTCCCGGTTCAAGGGAAGAGCAACCCCAGAGCCTCTGAATCAGGTAGGGTCCGAAAGTTGCCACGGCAAACAAGAAAAAAACCACGTAAAGAATTTCACCTGCCGGGGTTGCTAGGGCTGCCTTAAACCCCTTAAACGGAAGGATCTGGATGATGTCAGCCACAAAGGAGAGTATAAACCAGGGAAGAAGAGCTGGAAGGGAGAACGAGATGTTTGAAATCACAAAACTCTTTTTTGACACGGTTCCGGGAAAAAACTGCCTCTGCACCCTCCAGGCCGATGTCCAGACTATCACAAGATATCCGAGAAAAATAAAAAGAAATACAAGAGCCTCGAGGGTGGGAAAAATCTGAAACGGTGGGAGATCGGCCAGGGCGAGCTTGAGCTTTAAAATGTAAAGGTCGGCTGCAAAGACAAAAAGGGCAAGTATGGACAGGCGAAGTAAAAGCTGGTCCAGCCGGGTGTCAATCTGCACACCTGCATCTCCCCCTTCAAGGGAAGACCTTGCCGCAAGCCGCTTGAATGAGATGTGGCACACAAGGGCAAAAACGATTGCCAGAGCCAGGGCAGACACCAAGGCGTAATCCGGCATTCCCCCGCCACCCGGATGGTGACATGTGGTGTACAGAATAAGAGCCACAAGGAAATAGATAAAGTTAGTAAACATGGACGTTAAATTTTGCCAGTGGCTGCAAAGGTGGAAAGAATGATCCAGGTTTTTACGTCAAACTTAAGGCCCGGGGTGTTTAAAAGCCCAGCAGCCTCCCCGGTTGAGAGCATGATCACCTCTATATCTTCTGAAGCCTCGTTGGCAAGGGTGCTGGGTTCACCCCGGCACTCGCCATAGATCAGGGTGATGGACTCGTCGGTCATGCCCGATGACGAGTACACAGGAGGACTCTGCCTCAGAACCTTGACCAGGGTAAGACCGGTCTCCTCCCAGAGTTCCCGTGTGGCAGCCTCCACACTCTTTTCTCCCCTGTCCACAAGCCCTGCTGGAAACCCGTACTGATATCCCCCAAGGGGGACCCTGAACTCTTTGATGATGACGAGCCTCTGTTTATCCCGATGAAGGGGGACGATTACTACGGCGTCGGGAGTTGTATCGGTCTTGAAGGCTTGTGGGTCTTCTGATCTTGAAGCGAACACCCAGGATTTTTCTTTTTTTCTTGTATCCCTGTAACGCACGGAAAAAAGATTAAGATGGGGAAAGTTTGTCTCCTTGACCAAATCCAATATTTTCAAATCAATTCTCCCAGGGCCTTTTACCGGTCCTGAGGGCAATAGGCGGGGCAAGGATTTCCGACCAGACTACGGCGGTACGGATCTCATCTGGAGAAAGGCTCAGGCTAACGCCCGGGATAGTTGCTCTCAAAGGCTCTTTAACCACGGGCCGGCTCGGTGCTTGCTTTTTTACCCTGGCAGCCGTCGGAATTTTGGGGACTTTTACGGGCCGGGAATCCTTCCCATCATCATCTTCTTCTTGCAGGGTAAAAGCAGGATCGTCAAAGTCAACGTCGTCAAATTCCGCAAACAACCCCTGTTCCGCAGTGCCGGATTTGTCCGATTGACGACTCCTGACCTGACCGGTCTGACCCTCTGTCTGATCCTTCACCCTGGCCTTTTGAGCCTCCATTCTGAACTGCTGTTCCAGTTCTGAAAAAAAGGCCCCCACGCGCTGACCCAACTTTGAGAGCAGGCCGGCAGCCCCAGGAGAGCTCCCCCC
>NZ_JAVETM010000107.1:0-3235 GCF_034006065.1 Desulfobotulus sp.
AAAATTCGGTGGCAGCCATTCCACAATGCCCCGGGCAAAAACATCGCTGGCTACATGAAAAGGAAACAGATAGAGGCTGAAACCGAAAGGATTGATCCCGGCTGCCAGGACGGACAGAAGCATAAATGTGGCTGGCCGGCGGATCGTCTTAAAGGTTGTTTTGAAGCTGAAAGGTTGTTCCGTAAAAAAGTCGTCCAGCAGTTTCCCGCCGAGAAACAGTCCCTGCAGGGCCAGCCCCAGAATGAAACCTCCGTGCAGGTTGGCCCACAGGGCTGTAAGCGGCGGCAGGATCCAAAGCCAGCGGCCCTGTCTCTGCAGGGCGTAAAGAGCGATGACGCCGAACAGCCAGGAGAAAACATGCGGCCGGGCGAGCATGTGCGTCATGGAGAAAGTCAGGGCGACAGATACTGCGATGATGGCGATCCAGTCGTTGGTATTTGCGGATACGATCCGAAAAAGCAGCCAGAAGCTCAGGGCGGCTATCAGAAAAAAGAAGAGTGCCGTCCCGATGAGGCCGCCATGCTGATGAACCCAGGCCATGATGATTTCCGAAAGCCACTCATGGGCGGTCCATGGCTTTCCGAACGCCGTGTGGGAAAAAATATCCTGCGTAAGGATAGCTCTGGCTTTGAGCATGTGCTGACCGGCAGCGATGTGCCACAACGTATCACCATCACCAAGAGCCTTGCCGTTGTCGAAAAGGATCAGCAGGGCAAAGGTTATAAAACCGTAAAGCCCCGCAATGTCCGGCAATATGGCGATTCGCCCGGAGATATTTTTTTTTCGGCCATTGAAGATTGCACCTGATTTATTGTGCCGATTGGGAGCGCAGGCTGTTGAGTCTGTCCAGGTTCTGCTGGGCGCGCGGATAAAACACCGGATTCAGTTCGAGGGCTTTCTTGAATGCCTTTTCAGCTTTGTCCCAGTTCCCCTGGGTCATGTAGAGATAGCCTATATTGTTATAGGCAGCAGGTTTGCCGAGGGTGTCTTCGAAGAGCTGCAAAGCGCGAACTTCCTGGTTGTTGAGCAGAAAAGCCGTCGCCAGATTGTTTTTGCTGCGCATGTTGGCGGGTTCGAGGGCCAAGGCCCTGGAAAACAGGGGTATCGCATCCGTGTAGCGGCCCTGCAGCAGGTAATTGAACCCCAGATTGTTGTAACCAGACGGATTGTCCGGCCGCAGGGAGATGAATTTCTGGTGCAATAATTCCGCAAAGCCCAATTTGTCCTGCCCGATACTGTCATAGGTGATGGCCAGTTCGCTGATAACAACAGGGGTTTCGGGGTAGTTCGCCTGGAGTTTTTCCAGAAGGTTTTGTGCGGTGGGGTAATCTCCCTGGCTGCGTGCTATACGGGCAAGCCCCAGCTGCGCGGCCATGTTCTGTGGATCTTTTTCCAGAACCGTGGTGAAGATTTCCCGGGCCTGCGGTGTGCTGCCCCGGGCAAGGAATACTTGTCCCAAACCGGCGAGCGCTGCAGTGGCATCAGGCTTTTTTTGAAGGGCCGCGGAAAAATGCAGCCGGGCAAGTTCGAGACTGCCCTGGTTCAGATAGGCCAGTCCTTTCTCGGTCAGTTCCTCTGGAGGCAGGTTTGCGATTTTGTCGCGGGTGTAGGCATCCTCGCCTTTTTCCTGCACGTTCAATTTGGCGATTCTCTGATGGTAGGGATCGACCGTGGATGTGCATGCTGCCGTCCCAACAAGCAGGAAAGCTGCAAGGCCGATTCCTTTGAAAAATAAAGTGGAGTGAAACGGAAAATTCGCTGTTTTCACGGAAGTCTCTCCTTGCATTGAATGGCATGGAATAAATGCTGTCTTCAACTCGGTGACATGACATGTCGTGACCGAAGGTGGAGATGGCAGCTGGCGGGCATCAGCCGCCCATGGCCGGAAAAAGAACCCGTATGATTCTTATCACACCCGGACCCACCAGGACAACAAAGATTGCCGGAAAGATGAAGAACACCAGAGGGAAGATAAGCTTGACGGTCGATTTGGCGGCTTTTTCTTCGGCCACCTGGCGGCGTTTGATGCGCATGCCATCGGAATGTATTCGCAGGGCTTTGGCCAGGCTGGTGCCGAAACGACTGGTCTGGATCAGGATGGTCATCAGGTTGCCAACTTCGGATACGCCGGTGCGCAGTGACATGTTTTTAAAACATTCGTTGCGCGGCTTGCCGGCGCGGATCTCCAGGTTGGTCAGGTAGAATTCCTCGCTGAGGTCCCGGCACAGCGGCTTGATCTCTTCGCCAACCCGGCGAAAGGTCATATCTAGACCAAGACCGGCTTCGACGCAGACCACCATCAGGTCGAGGGCATCGGGTAGCGCTCGAAGAATACGATTTTGCCGCGCCCTGATTGCGAATCCCAGGATGGTGTCGGGCAGGCCAAAGCCGATGACCGCCAGCAGCAGGCACAGCAGGATGACCTGCAGGGAGAAGGTAAAGAAGAACCGGGAAATCAGATATCCCAGAGGTAGAACCAGTCCGAGCACAAGTTTGGCGGTGATGTAGTTGTAATAGGCGGCATTGGAGCGCCAGCCGGCCTGGATCAGGCGCAGGCGTATGGATTTATTCAAAGCTCCGGGCTGGCTGGAGACGATGTCGTCAATCGGTTTGGCAAAGCGGGTGATAAAACCGCCTTGCTCTGCATCCAGCAGCCTCGGCTTGTGTTTGACGGGTGTTTTGGAGGATGGCACCAACTTTTCAAGGCGCTTTTCCTCGCGGGACTTGCGGGTCAGGAAAAAATAGATGCTCAAAATGAAAAGGGCGGTCGCAAGGAAGGTCAGAACGAGCACAGCCCAGTAACCGGCATTGTCCATCAATCGATAATAGAGATTCAATACAGTGTTCATGCAGCGCCTCCTTACATTTCAATGTTGACAATTTTTTTGATGATGAAGGCACCCACTATCTGCAGCACAATGGCCCCGGCCAGCATGTAGTGTCCAATGACGTCCTGCCAGAGCAGCGACAGGTATCCATGATTGGTGAAAAAGATATAGGCAAACAGGGCAATGGGCAGGCCGATAAGGACCATGGCTGAGAGTCGCCCCTCCGCTGTGAGGGCTTTGACCTGACGTCTGAACTGCATGCGTTCGCGGATCAGGCGGCTGATGTTGTCGAGGATTTCGGCCACGTTGCCGCCGGTTTCCCGCTGGATGATGACGGAGATGGCAAAGAAGCGCAGATCGGTGCTGGGCACGCGTTCGCAGAGGTTTTCAAAGGCCTCCTGAAAGGT
>NZ_JAVETM010000108.1:0-3148 GCF_034006065.1 Desulfobotulus sp.
TGGGTGAACATCCACCAATGGACCGACGGCACCCTTAACAACCTCCTGGCCAATTACCTGAACCCGGACAAAGTTCTTTTACAGGGGCGCATCAAACGCCTTCGGGAGGAACGCCCCGCCGTCAAAGAGACCCGTCAACTCAATGCCATGGAACGGGAGATCGGGGATCTGGACAAACTTTTGGAAGAGCTTACCACCTTTACCAGCAAGGTCTCCCAGCTGGCCGCCCGGGGACCGGCTCCCGAAATTCAGGAGGTCGAAGCCCCTTACGTGATGGACCTGGATGACGGGGTCATGGTCAATTCCTCGGCCCTATGGGAACTGGTTTCGCCGGTGTGGAAAGATCCCAAAAAGTGGTGGACCTCCCTTTCCACCCCCAAGGGAAAAAAGGATTTTGACTGGTCCCACCTGGCCATGGGTTACTGGCCCCAACGGGTAATGGAAAAGGTGAAAAAAGATCCCTCCCTGGCCGTGGCCCATTCCGATTATGGGTTTTATAAGGGCCGGGACCTGTTTAAAGAGCTGCATCCCGAAGCTGCCCAAAAGTGGGAGGCTCAGCAGAACCGGGTGAAAGAAAAAAAACAGGAGCTGGATTTTAAATGGGCGTAATTGCGGATCACATAAAAAGAAAACTGGAACAGGATCTCCGCACCAGGGGGCTATTGGTGTGGCTGGACAAGGACGATGAGTTCACCTCCCTGGTGGACACCTGGAAAGAACAGAAGCACCAGGGCCTGTTTCACTACGATATCTTTGGCTTCCGGGGCTCTTTTCTGGAATTAATGGTGGAAAGCCGGGACGTGCTCTCAGCAAGGGACGTTCCCAAATGCGTCATCCACATGCCTGGATTCAATGAGCAGGAGATCAAGGAAACGCCGGTTTTGGAGGCATATAAGGCAGGACAGCGTTGGCGGGTCTCCCTTTCCACCATGATCCGGGAGGTGGCCCAGGGCCGATTGTCCGAAGATCAGATACAGACCCTGCTGTCCCGGGAAGATCTGACCCTTTCCCTGGCCGAGGAGTTTATCCGCAATGAAGAGAATATCCCCCTGGAAATCAAGGGCCTTGTGGGAAAGTATGGCGAAGATGGGTTTGTCATTGAATTTTTAAAAGATCCGGCCCGGATCAACGCTGAACTCTGCCTGGCACCCGAACAATGCTTTCCCCTGGTTCTCTCCTATTTTGAAAATCTGGTGGGGCTGGATCTCCAGTGGCAGCGGGACTGGAACCAGGATCAGGTGGATTGCTCCCGCCCGGACGATCAGGCAGATCTTTTGGTGGGCTATCTCATGGCCATGGAGTTTGTCCACGATCTTCGCATTGATCCCGGGTCTGACCGATTGATGCGGTTAAAGAAAAAACAAAAAGAGTACGTTAAAAAATCAAGCAGTCTGCTCCATCGGCTGAGGAAATATGATCCTGATTTTTATATTAAATGGGCCGAACAGGTGGAGGCCAACTTCACCCGGGAAGAGTGTCTGCACACCCCCCAGAACCTGGGAGGGCTTGATACCTTTCGCTTTGAAGCCGATATTTTCCTGAGCCAGGCCATGGCCCTGCTGGGCCAGCAAAAATGGTCGGAAGCCCTGGGGCTTGCCAGGATTCGTCTGCCCGGGGGCAGAAAAGGAGATATCTCCAGCACCTTCTGGCTCCAGCAGGACAGAAGTCGGCTATGGCTGTGGCAGTGGATTGAGGTGGCCTCCCAGCTGGGGCTGAAGGCCCATGGGATTACATCGGAGATTAAGGGCCGGGAGCCCGATACCCTGGACCATGAAATCCTGACAGGTCTCTATAGGGAGAGCTGGTGGGATCTGGATCAGATCCACAGGCGGTTCTCCTCCCTGTCCGAACGGTATCAGTCCACCCATTCGGACCTGCACATCAAGGCCTTTATTGAGATTCGTAAATCCCTTCATTTTCTTTACAGGGTCTGCATTGATGCCCAGTCCTATTTATGGAACCAGATGTGCCAGGTTAAAGGTTTTCTGCCGGAAGCGCCCATGCAGCAACGCTGTTTCTTTCACAACTGGGTAAAACCCGCGCTGCAGAAAAAAGTTAAGACAGCTCTCTTTTTTGTGGATGCCCTGCGGTATGAACTTGGCAAAGAGCTGGTCCAGGAGCTTACGTCCATGGGCATGGCACCGCGCATTGCTGCCATGCTGGCGGAACTGCCCACCATCACCGCCGTGGGTATGAACGCCCTGGTGCCGGTGGTAAAGGAGTCAAGACTTTGTCCCATCCATGATAAAAATGGGGGGATCATCGGTTTTCAGGGGGGAGAGCGCCAGGTAAAGACCCCTGAAGAGCGTCACAGGACATTGCAGGATCATGCCGGGGTGGAGACCTCCTGGATCGTACTGGGGGATCTTCTCTCCTTTTCCGATCGAAAGCTTAAAAAAATTGTGGACAAAGACCTTGTGGTGGTCACTGCCCTGGATATTGACAAAATGGGGGAGTCCGGTGCGTCAGGGTATGGCATCGACTATTTTGAAAAGGGGCTGGCCCGTTTAAAAACGGCCATCGTCAAACTCAAAGAAAACGGGTATGAACACTTTATCATTACGGCAGATCATGGGTTTATTCTTGGGGACGAGTCCCTTGAAACCGGCAGGGAACCCAAACTGGAGTGTGCGGAACGGCGGTATGCCTATGGATCTGAACGTAACGGCAAGCAGCTTGTTTCTGTGGGTTTGAATCAGCTCAATTATTCCAGTGGGCAGAGGGATAAGTTTTTTGTGTTTGAACGGTCCACCCACCTGCTTGTCAACCAGAGCCGGACCCGTTTTTACCATGGGGGAAATACCCTGCAGGAGCGTCTGGTGCCGGTGATCTCCTTTTCATTAACCAGGGATCTGCCTGAAAGCGCCGGCATCTTTGAGTTGACCATTGAAAAATTGCCCGATGTTCTCGGGTTTCACAGGATTTCCGTTTATCCAGTCTCAAGGGAGACAGGTTTTTTCTCCCTTCCCCAGGTGGAGATTCAGCTGGTTTCAGAAAAAGGGGTGGGGGTGGAGATCGGCGATATTGTCGGGGCACAACAGCGGGGAGATATGATGACCCTGCCCCTGGACCGGGCATCAGAGATCTATTTTAAATTGAGCCATGGCCCCCGGTCAAAGGCCCGGATCTATTTCAAGCCCATCCATCA
>NZ_JAVETM010000109.1:0-3134 GCF_034006065.1 Desulfobotulus sp.
TGTTCATCTCTTAATTACGGGAATTGACCTTGAAGATTGTTACCATCGTTGGGGCAAGGCCTCAGTTTGTGAAAGCAGCAACCGTCAGCCGGGCCATAGCGGCGCAGAATCTGAAGCATCCCCAGCAGAGCATGGAAGAAAAAATCGTTCATACGGGCCAGCATTATGACGCCAATATGAGCGATGTTTTTTTTGAGGAAATGCGTATCCCAAGGCCTGCCTATCATCTGGGAGTTGGGGGAGGAAGCCATGGGGCCATGACTGGCCGCATGCTGGAGAAGATAGAAGAGGTGCTTTTGCAAGAGCGTCCGCATTGGGTGCTGGTGTATGGGGATACGAATTCCACCCTGGCCGGGGCCCTGGCAGCCAAAAAGCTGCACATCAGGGTGGCCCATGTGGAAGCGGGATTAAGAAGCTTTAATATGCGCATGCCCGAAGAGCAGAACCGGATTCTCACAGACAGGCTCAGTGATCTGCTCTGCTGTCCCACGGATGCGGCTGTGTCTAACCTGGAAAAAGAGGGCTTCCGGTATTTTCCCTGCCATGTCGCAAAAACCGGGGATGTGATGTATGATGCAGCCCTGTTTTACCGGGCCTTTGCGCGCAGGCCGGAGATTGCGGAGCTTGGGGAGGGGGACTTTATCCTGTGTACCCTGCACAGGGCGGAGAATACGGATGACAAAGACCGTATGGGAGAAATTCTGGCCGCTCTCAGAAAAGTGGCTTGTGAAAAAAAGGTGGTGCTTCCGTTGCACCCCAGAACCCGCAACACCCTGATGGCGCAGGGGCACCACATCCACCATGAGAATCTTCTGATCACAGAGCCCGTGGGCTACCTGGAAATGGTCTGGATGCTGGAGCGTTGCGCCATGGTCATGACAGATAGTGGGGGGCTTCAGAAAGAAGCCTGTTTTTTCCGGAAACCCTGCATCACCTTGCGGGATGAAACGGAGTGGGTGGAGCTGGTGCAGGCAGGGGTGAACAGATTGGCGGGCGCTGAGGAAAGCCGTATTCTGGAATCTGTTATTATGATGAAGGATAAAAAGGTGTCGGACAACGGCCTGTACGGAACGGGCAACAGTGCAGAGCAGGTGGTGGATCTTTTGCTTGCCCATGGATGAACGGGAAGCGGGTGCATGCATGGGATGGTTTTCAGGCCCTTTTTAAGCAAAAAATCCCTTGGAAATTCTGATCCCTTACCCATATCAGTCATCCGTGAGGGTGACTTTTACATTTTTCATAAGGAGAAAACCCGGATGATGCATAACCATAAAATGCAGGCCATTCAGAAATACCAGGATAAAAGTGCTGTCATCGGCATCCTGGGGCTTGGGTATGTGGGGCTGCCCCTGATGCTCCGCTATAATGAAGTGGGGTTTTCGGTTCTGGGCATTGATATTGATCCGGAAAAGGTAGAAAAGCTTAACCAGGGTAAGAGCTATATCGAACATATTCCTGCGGAAAAAATTGAAGCTGCGCGGCATTCCGGTTTTGAGGCCACCACAGACTTCAGCCGGGCTTCGGAATGTGATGCCCTTATTCTCTGTGTTCCTACGCCGCTCAACAAATACCGGGAGCCGGATATCAGTTTTGTGGTGAACACCACAGAGGCCATCAAGCCTTTTTTGCGTGAAGGGCAGGTGATTTCCCTTGAAAGCACGACATACCCCGGCACCACAGAAGAAGAGTTATTGCCCCGGCTGGAGGAAGGCGGCCTTGTGGTGGGCCAGGATATTTTCCTTGTCTATTCTCCGGAACGGGAAGATCCTGGGAACCCGGATTTTATCACCCGCACCATTCCCAAGGTGATTGGTGGTCACACTCCCGCCTGTCTGGAAGTGGGCCTTGCCTTGTACGAAAAGGCCATTGATCGGGTTGTGCCCGTGAGCTCCACCCAGGCTGCGGAAATGACCAAGCTTCTGGAAAATATCCACAGAGCGGTGAATATCGGCCTGGTCAATGAAATGAAAATTGTGGCGGATAAAATGGGCATAGACATCCATGAGGTGATCCATGCGGCTGCCACCAAGCCCTTTGGCTTTGTGCCCTATT
This sequence comes from Desulfobotulus sp., assembly GCF_034006065.1. Taxonomy (NCBI): domain Bacteria; kingdom Pseudomonadati; phylum Thermodesulfobacteriota; class Desulfobacteria; order Desulfobacterales; family Desulfobacteraceae; genus Desulfobotulus; species Desulfobotulus sp. The sequence continues at coordinate 2,053 of NZ_JAVETM010000109.1, forward strand.
ATCCGGGGCCGGGCCTGGGCGGGCACTGCATCCCCATTGATCCCTTCTATCTTACCTGGAAAGCCCGTGAGTATGGCCTGAACACCCGCTTCATAGAACTTGCAGGAGAAGTGAACTCTTCCATGCCGGACTACGTGGTGAGCAAAATTCTTCTTGCCCTGAATGACAGAAAAAAAGCCATCAAGGGTAGCCATATTCTGATTCTGGGCATTGCATATAAGAAGAATGTGGATGATATGCGGGAAAGTCCTGCGGTGATGATCATGGAAAAGCTCCGGGATCTTGGGGCCCGGATTGCGTATACAGATCCCCATGTTCCGGTCTTTCCCAAGATGCGGGAGCATCACTTTGACCTTTCAAGCACGCCTCTTACCAGAGAAAATCTTGCCGCCTGCGACTGTGTGGTGCTGACCACAGATCATGATCGTTTTGACTATGAGCTGATACGCGCCCATGCGCCCCTGATCGTGGACAGCCGCGGGAAATACCTTGCACCGGAAGGGCATATTGTGAAAGCGTAATAAAGGGTGTAAAAAATATACTTTTAACCTGCACCGAGGAGCTGCATATGCAGATCGAAGCCATATATAATAAAGGACGCATTGAACTGCCACCCCATCTTCACCTGAAGCAGGATGTGTTCACGGTACGCATAGAAATCCCTGAATATGCCTATGAAAAGAGGGCTGGCTCCTTTATTGAATGGCAATTAAAGATGGAAAAAATCAAACAAGACGTATTGCGTTCGGATGAAAATGCACTGCCGGAGCTTTCACTTAAGCAAAAAGAGTTTCTGGATGCTTTTCAGATACGCGAGGATCAGTAGATGGATGTTCTTCTTGATGTAAATATCATACTGGATGTCTGTGCTGTACGGAAGCCGTGGTTTGATAAATCCTTTGAGGCCATTGAGTGTTGCCGCAGATCCGGTGGGCAGGTATGGGTGTACGCTGGTTCTGTGCAAACCCTGCACTATACCCTTGCCAATGTTCATCTGCAGCAGGCCAGGGAAAATGGAGAACATATTTCCAGAAAAATCTGTATGGAAATAGCAGTCAGGCAACTGAAGGTCTTTACAGAAA
>NZ_JAVETM010000110.1:0-3120 GCF_034006065.1 Desulfobotulus sp.
ACCACAGCCCTTGCCATTCCCGTTTCCATCATCGGCACCTTCATTTTTCTCTGGATCTTCGGCCGTAACCTCAACGTGGTGAGCCTTGCGGGCATCAGCTTTGCCGTGGGCATGCTGGTGGACAGCGCCATCGTGGTGCTGGAGAACATTGACCGTCACCGAAGCCTTGGTAAGTCCGCCTTCCGGGCCGCCTATGATGGTGCAAGGGAGGTCAAAGGGGCGATTTTTGCCTCCACAGCCACCACAGTGGCCGTATTCCTGCCCGTTATCTTTATTCAGGAGGAGGCGGGTCAGCTTTTCCGGGACATTGCCATTGCCATCACCTTTGCCATTCTTTTCAGCTTTCTTGTGTCCATTGCCGTTATTCCCACCATCATGAACCGCCTTTACGGATACGCCAAAAAGCCGGTTCAGGAAAAAAAAGGGCTGATCTATGCCTTTGGTGCCTTCATCCACCTGAACATCATGCGCATTGCGGGGTTCTTCCTTCAGAACTGGATGACCCGTGTGTTCTGTGTGCTGGCCTTCACGGGCATTGCCCTTGCCATTGTGGTGGGGCTTGCACCCAAGGCGGAATACCTGCCTCAGGGCAACCGGAACCTTGTGATCAATATTCTCATTCCGCCGCCGGGCAGTTCCGTGGAAAAGCGCACGGCTGTGGGGGACTTCATCAAGGAGGAAACCCGGCCTTATTTTGAGGAAGAGTGGAAGGACGGAGTTCCCCGGATTTCCGACATCTGGTACGTGGGTACGGAGCAGCTGAGCCTTGTGGGCGCGGTTTCGGCCCATGAAACGGAAGCTTCCGGCATGATTCCCCTTTTCACCCGCATCATCCGCGAAATTCCGGACATGTTCGGGGTCAGCTTTCAGGCGGGTATTTTTCAGGATGATCTGGGCGGAAGCCGCACCATTGATGTGGACATCACAGGGGACAACCTCAATCTCATCATTGCCGCAGGCGGGCAGCTTTACGGAGCCATCATGGGGGCCATGCAGGGCGCCCAGGTGAGGCCCGTACCCTCCCTGGAAACGGCCTATCCCGAAGCCAACTTCATTCCCATAAAGGAGAGACTTGCTGCCATCGGCCTTACGGAAAGCGATCTTGGCGTATATGTGGATGTGCTCATGGACGGCAGAAAGATCGATGAATTCCGGCCTGAAGGGGACCGTCAGCTGGATATCGTGCTGAAAGGGCCAAAGGACAGGGCCCGCACTCCGGAGGCCCTGCTCAACACCCCCCTTGTGAATCCCCAGGGTTCCCTTGTGCGGGTGGGGGACGTGGCAAACCTTGTCTATACCCAGGGCATGACCCAGGTGAACCATCTGGAAAGAAAGCGCCATGTACGGCTTCAGGTGACCCCGCCGGATTCTGTTCCCCTGCAGGAAGCCATTGATATCCTGTCCGATACCGTGATCCGGCCCATGCAGGAGGCGGGCAGGCTTTCCGGTGTGGAGATCGGCATCGGCGGCAACGCGGACAAGCTCACCCAGACCCGCAATGCCCTGCAGTGGAACTTCCTTCTGGCCGTTGCCATCACCTATCTGCTCATGGCGGCCCTGTTTGAGAACTTTTTCTATCCCCTCATCATCATGTTCACCGTACCCCTGGCCGCAGCCGGAGGCTTCATGGGTCTGCGTCTGGTGGACGCCTTTGTGGCACCTCAGGGCTTTGACGTGGTGACCATGCTGGGTTTCATCATCCTTGTGGGAACGGTGGTGAACAACGCCATTCTCATTGTGCACCAGTCCCTGAACAACGTGCGCTACGAGGGCTTTTATGGGGTGGAAGCGGTGCGGGAGGCGGTACGCACCCGCATCCGGCCCATTTTCATGAGTGCTGCCACCTCCATTTTCGGCATGCTGCCCTTAGCCCTTTCCACGGGAGCGGGCAGTGAACTGTATCGAGGGCTTGGGAGCGTGATTCTGGGGGGGCTTGCCCTTTCCACGGTGTTCACCCTTTTTGTGATTCCTGCACTTCTTGCCTTTTTCATCGGTTTTGAGAAGAAGCGGGATGACAGCGTTTTCACCTGAAAAATCCTGAGCGCACGCCGTTTGGCCATCTGAAAACATGCGCTCATAATCCTATGTGGAATAAGGGAGACCCCCCTATGAGAAGTCCTTTGCCGATATCGGGCATGAGGTGTTGCCTTTTTGCCCTGCTCCTTCTCCTTTCAGGACAGGCCCTGGCCTCGGAGGCAAACCGCTGCCTGGCAAACCTCATGGAAGCGGCTCTGGAGAACCGGGATATCGTGAAAATGTATGAAATCTCCCGGCGTCAGGCCGAAGAGGGGGTCAGGGAAAGGAAGGCGGCCTTTCTTCCCGGTGTGGATGCCTCCTATACGGCCCATCGCCTGAACGACAGCACCCTTTTTGAAAACGATGAAAACGCCGCATGGAAGATCGCGGCCCGGTGGAACCTTTTTGCCGGATTTCAGGATCAGAGTCTCCTTGCCGTGGCCCGCAGCCAGGTGGGGGTGCAGGAGGCTCTGATGGAAGGCCTGCGTCAGGATGTGCGGCTGGAGGTGGCTTTAGCCTTCCTTGGGGTACACCGGGCTCTGGCGGAGCGGGAAGTGGCCCAGAATGCCCGTAACCTCTACCGTCAGGAGTATGCCCATGCCCTGAGCCGTCATGGAGTGGGGGTGATCCGTAAAGCCGATTACCTCAAGATCAAGGTGGTGCTGGATGATGCGGAACAGGCCTGGATGCGGGCGGACGCGTCGGTAACCAAGGCCATGAATCAGCTGTCCCGTACAACAGGGCTTTCCCTTGGGCTTTCCGATCTGGATTTTTCCGACTTTGAGAATCTCCCTTCCCTGGAAAAGGAAGTGCTTCTGCGGGAGAGGATGCAGGCGGGCAGGAGTGAGCTGAAAATCCTCGCCTTTTCAAGGGACATGGCCGAAGAAGGGGTGCGTCAGGCAAAAAGCGCCTACCTTCCCAGGGCTGACCTCAGCCTTTCCCACGGGCAGTCTGCGGACAATTACGCCCTTTCCGATCAGGTGAAGGATGAGACCCGGCTGACCCTCTCTTTGTCCGTCAACCTGTTTGACGGTCTGAAAAAGCCCGCTGTGTTGGCCCGCAACCGGATGGCGGTGAGTCGTCTGGACCATGAGCGCCAGGAGG
>NZ_JAVETM010000111.1:0-3085 GCF_034006065.1 Desulfobotulus sp.
GCATCCGGCAGGACAATGGCTTCAAAACCGACATCGGCACCCGCATCGTGCTGGCCGAAGGCAAAAGAACGCTGGAAGAGCTTCCCGCCCTCTGGCTCACGCCGGGAAAGGAAGAGTGTGAATCCACGGTGTACGGGGAAGACAGCCTCACCCTTAGCGTCACCCTCCGGGCCGGGGTGCGCTGCGTTCCGGAATCCGATGCCGCCGTGCAGGAAGCCGCTCTGGCCGAGACCGCAGAAAACCTGCTGGCGGATATCCGCATGGGCCTGGCCCTCTTTTCCGGGCTGAGTGAGGACGCAGACGACATCCTTTATATAAGCGGCGGTGTTGAGGACTGGCCGGACTGGGCCGGAGGAGAAACCGCCCTGACCCTCAGCGTGGAAGCCCAGATCCGCTACAGCACCGCCAGAAACAACCCCTACGGATAATACCCAGGCCTGTTCAAAGCTTTCGGGTTTAAGCCCCGGAACAGTAGAAAAAAAAAGGGGTCTGACCCCTTTTTTTGAAAGGAGCCTCTTATGTCCAGTAAAGCCCAGAACGCGGCCAACGCCCTCCTGAAATACGAATCCGGTCAGCAGCTGGTTCCGGCCAAAGCCATGACCGATTCCGGAGACCGCACCAGATTCTCCATTCCCGAGGCCCCCTGGTCCGGCGCTCCGGGCCGGGAGCCGGTCATCCGGCCGGACGGCCTCATCACCGGCGGGGCCATCACCCCTTCCGCAGGAAACAACAGTGTCACCGTCGCGGCCCTCACCGCCTATCAGGCGGGGCAGCTTCTTTCCGTGGCCTCGGCATCCGTCTCCCTTGTCCGCGCCACAAGCAGCAACACCCACAAAATCAGCTCCGTCACCATCGACGATACCGGCGCGCTGGCCGCTGTGGCCGGAACGGACGGCACGGCCTTTTCGGAAGTCCGGGGCGCTGCGGGAGGCCCGCCCTTCATCCCCGTGGGCAGCATCGAGCTGGGTCAGGTGCGGCTCACCGGCACAGCCGCCGCAAGCGTGAAAGCTTCAGAAATTTTCACCGTTCCGGGAACCCACACGGAGCTTTATGATTTTCCCATCTGGGATGAAAACCCCGGCAAGGGCGAGATCACCTTTGTGGTGGCCCTGCCTGCCATCCACACGGGCGGCACCCCCCGGCGGGTGTATGCCGAGGTCTATACCCCCATTTTCGCGCCTCTGGAAAAGACCATGGATTTCGTGCCGCCGGAGATCGCCTATTCCCAATCCTCCACCCAGGTGTACGGCGGCACGGTCGGGTCTTCGTCCCAGTCTCTGGGGCAGGGCAGTTTCACCACCTATCTCCGGGATGGCGTCACGGATCCCATCATCGCCCGCAAGGGAGAGCTGCTCTGGTGGCAGTTTTTCCCCCACAGGCTCCGGCCTCCCAGCCTGCTGGTGCAGGCCATTCTGGGCATCGCCCGTACCTATCCGGCAGGCGACAACATCAAGGCCTCCTGCACCCTTTCCGCAGACGCTCCGGCAAAAGAGGTGAAAGCATGATGGACGTGACCCGTTTTGTGAAGGCCCCGGCCTGCCCCCGTACCCGAAGCCTTGCGGCCCCTCAGGATCTGAGGGCTTTTTTTGAGAACCCCGCAGCAGCGGCCTTTGAGGTACGGGGCCTCAGCGGGGAGGAGTTGGCGCGGGTGAGGGCGGCGGTGGAACGCAACCGGGACATGACCGCCATCGTAGAAAAAATCTTCGGGGATCGGGAAGACAAGGTTTCCGCCATCCGGGAGCTGATGGGCCTTTCACCGGACACCCTGCCCGAGGATCTGGCCCGGCGCATCACCATGGTGGCCCTTGGCTGTGTTTCTCCGGAGCTGGACGAACAGGCGGCAGCGCGACTTTTTGAGGTGCAGCCCGTGTTTGCCTACAAACTTTCGGACACCATCCTGCACCTTACCGGCGAGGGCGCGAGCCTGGGGGAGTAGAGACCCTCTGGCGGGACGCGGGTATCCGCGCAGCACTGCATCTGGGGCACGCCAGGGGGAAGATGCTGTTTGAGCTGAGACCGGATGTGTTTCCACAGGGGTTTTTGACGGGGACGGAAACGGCGCTGTGGGGGAGGTTTTATGAGGAGCTGAACAGCCAGTAGGGGCAGGCCCTGTGCCTGCCCGAAGGCCGGGAAAGGTTTCAGGGTGAAGGCCGGGGCGGTGGCAGCAGCTTCAGAGTAAGGGGAGCTGCTGCCCTTTCTTTTGCTTGACAATCCAATGTCTGGACGTACAATATGCTGTACAGGAGGAACCAGACATGGAAGCTATCACCTATACCGCTGCAAGACAAAACCTCGCTAAAACAATGGACAAGGTCTGTGAAGACCGCTCTCCAATTATTGTGACACGAAAATCATCCAATGCCGTTGTGATTATGTCCCTTGAGGATTATGAGGCCCTTGAAGAAACAGCCTATCTTTTACGGTCACCCAAAAATGCAAGGCGTCTTCTGGAATCCATGGCCCAGCTTGAAAATGGGAAAGGGCTTGAAAAGGAGCTTAGGGATTGAGGCTCATTTTCTCTGCCCATGCATGGGACGACTACCTCTTCTGGCAAAAAACCGACAAACAGACCCTGCGCCGGATCAATGCCCTGATCAAAGAAACAATGCGTACCCCCTTTGAGGGTATCGGGAAACCGGAACCTTTAAAACATGCCCTCTCAGGCTACTGGTCCCGAAGAATCAGCGATGAGCACCGCTTTATCTATAAGGTCTCTGAGGATGCCATTGAAATAGTACAGCTGCGGTACCACTATTGACTTTTTGAGTAAAAGTGGGCAGCCCCAAAAGGGGTCTGACCCCTTTTGGCTTTCTATGGCTGATGGGCCGCATATTCATCCAGAAGCCTGCGGATCATCTTCTGGTAGGGTGTGTTGTGTTTTTTGGCTTCCCTCTTGAAAAAGTCAACGCTTGTCCGGCTCAGAGAAAGGGTGACTTTTACGGTTTCTTCCTTCAGAGCCAGTTCTTCTGGGGATGGCAGAAAGTCCGCAACGGGCCTGACCTTCCCCATAGGCTCATCCGTGTATCGGATTCTGTTTTTCATATATCTTCTTTCCTTTCCGCCAGTAACCGGCCCCGATGATTCT
>NZ_JAVETM010000009.1:0-90975 GCF_034006065.1 Desulfobotulus sp.
GCAGAAAAAATGGTGTCAGTGCCTCTGAAGCTCTTCGACTTTTATTTGAAGGCAAGCTACCTGCTTTTATCGCGGAGGATCTGCCATCATCAAAGCATTTTCATATTGTGACATGCTGAATAGTTACACTTTGCTGGACGGCAATTATCCCCAGGAATGGAAAATCCGCCTCGTATTGGATAATCATTCTTCACATACTTCCAAAGAAACCCAAGCATATTTGCATCGCAAACCTGGGCGTTTTGAATTCGTCTTTACTCCGAAACATGGCTCATGGCTGAATCTGATCGAAGTATATTTCAGCAAACTGGCGCGTTCTCTTCTGCGTCATATTCGGGTAAATTCTAAGCAAGAGCTCGTTGAGCGTATTTACCATGGAATCGAAGAACACAATAAAGAGCCTGTCATATTCAAATGGAGCTATAAAATGGATGAATTGACCGGCGTATAGCTTCTATGTTATTTATGGAGCGATCTACTAGTAACCACGGACAAATTTTCCCAACATCGTCAGGAAATTTGAATTTTTGACCTAATTGGTGATGATCACAGTTTTCACCTTCAAAAATCTCTATCTCAATTTCAAAATTTGTTGTTCCCATCTGAAGATTTCTCCAGAGTTATAACGGGGAGCTAACCGACGCTGCGAGGTTTTATCGTGCAGCGTCCGGTTGAGAGCCGGGTTAGCATTAGTGTAATTTTAGTTTGCCGCAACGAAAATCGGATACCCGTAAATCTCCCCAATTCCATGTTCCTGCCAGCTACTTGAACCCCAATTTAGTGCAGAATTGCGAACTCGAAACAAGACGGTAACTTCTCTAGGTGTACTTACTAAAGCATTTATTTTTTTTAGTGATTTATTGCTCGGAGATTGGAGGCCGCCTGTTACATTCGGATCAAAATTACTAAAATCAAGATAGTTCATATTGTCAGAAACAGTACTGTTTATTATCGACCTTATTTTCTTATGAAACTCGGCCTCCCTTAACCGTTGATTCTCAATAATACTCTTATCTGATTCAATGAAGCCAGCAGCAAGCAAGTGAGTTAACGCATAATACGGCGACCCTTGAGAAACTATGCTTTCAGGCTCCTTGTCTATCTCATTGTGGCTTTCAAGTATAACAAACGATATCCAGCCCTCTTCGTTAAAACAATTATTTACCGCAACGGAACCAAGCCAAAATGAAAAATCCTTATTTTGATTAGGAACAAACAACTGTATGGCTTCAAAACTCACAAGGGCATATTTCTTTTGCGAAATACTCTTCGATCCAGGTTTTTTGGCATAACTCGCATAATACTCAATAGCGTCAGATGTACCGTCAATGAAATCGTTACAATTTCTTAGATAGTCCAAAACAGCAATTATTTTCTCGTGTTTTGTAGCTGGACGGGCGATTAATGATTGTTTCGCTTCAACCCCTATCGATGTTAAACCAAGTGATCCTTTTATCTCTGTTTGCTTGTCGTAGGTATAAATAGAGTCCGTTACTTGTGTATAGTATGAATCCAATCGATATTCGTTGATATAAAGATAATCGACAAGATTTCTTGTAAAGTCTTTCGAATTCATCTTGAGTTACCCCTCTTAACAAATCAACGCAAGTGATTGTTTTCATTTTGTTGAGGTTTTCTTCCATAGTATCCTGGGAGAACCCTGATTGGAGGCTAACGGCGCGGCGCGAAGCGTCCGCGCCATCGTCGGCCATGAGGCGCGCTGTCAAGCGTCGCCCCGATGGCCTTGTTATGCTCCGCTCGTTGAGGACAAGTGTTTCTTCAACCAATTACTCAGCACAGCGAAGAAGTCGTCCTTTGCATACTTCTCGATCTCAGGATCATGACCGCATCGCGGGAACTCGTGATATACCAAGTGGGGTATGTACCGCTTCAGGGTGTCCCGGATCATTGTTCCCGGATGGGGATCGTCGGCACCATGTAGCATGATCGCCGGGACCTTCACAGAAGAAAATGACTGCGGGTAGATGCAGGCCTCTTGGCATCGCACCATGTCTTGCCATGTCTCTGTATGGCCTTGCATGTCGAACGGCTCGGACTCCTGGGGTTCATTGTCAATGGCCAGCGGTTGATAGGCGTCGGTCATCCCGTGCCATTTCATCATCTGCGCACCGATGTCCAGTTGCAGGTCTGCCTTATACTCGGGGTGCTTGGAGATGTAGTCAGCAATTTTCTGTGTCCGTCTCTGGACGATGACATTCCGCGATGCCTTGTCAAATGTCCCGCAGCCAACGAGAACGATGGCGTTGATACTGTCCGAGTGTTCTGCTGCGTAGGCCAAAGCAAGCATAGCGCCCCATGACGAACCGACAAGGGCAGGTTTCTCACCATTGAAGCGCGAGAGGATTAGGTTGTGCAGATCCTCAATATGGATTGCAACAGTCAGCGGTCTGTCCCCGCTTGGCCGTTGCCATGGTTCGATTACCCGGAACTCCTTGGACAAGCCCTGTGCCAAATGTACGGCGCTACCAAACGCGGCCGGCCCTCCGTGCAGTGTGATTACTGAGGGGCCGTGATCGCCGTGGAAGCGAATACGCCGACCTTCCTTCCATCCTGGTTGCTTCATCATGTTCGATTTCTTTTTCATCTGGCACAACGGGGCGCCGGGCAGCATGCGGATGGTATCCGCCGCCCCGATGGCGCGGCGCGAAGCGTCCGCGCCATCATAGTATTGTGTGGTTCCGCATACCCATCAAATTTTTTTAAAACCCGACAATAGAAAACCACAAAATTACATTTCTCTAACCGTATAATCCACAATGTGTCATGGGAGGCAGAAAACTCCATAAGTTCGATTTTTTAGTTCCTGTAAAAACAGCCTTAAAAATTTTGTCTTCCACAGCGTCTAAAAAAGCGATCCAATTTTCATAGGCTACCTTAATCATCATGGCAAGTTTTTTTGTGTTGCCACCCCCCCGCTGCGTTTTCCCGCCATTTTTCACCTCCAATCCGGCTGCCCTTACTCCTTACCCAAGGTGGATCAAAAGGGTAAGGGCAGCTCGGTGCCTGTGGGGTTTTGACTGAAAAGCAAGGGACAGGTCCCATGGCATTTTCCCGGACATTTTTCCCGGCTCTTTTTTTAGAGAATGGAGGAAGAAGGATCGCCAGAAAGAGTCCCGTCCCTGGGGTTTTCATGAAAACCGCCGTGTATGCGCAGGGTGATGTCCCTGGTGTTTTTCTCTTCATGGAGATGCCAGCGGGTGTGGGCCAGGTGTGAGAGGAAGGGCAGGTCGTGGCTGACCAGCAGCAGGCCGCAGGGGCAATCCCTGAGGGCGGCTTCCAGGCTTTCAATGGCCGGAAGGTCGAGGTGATTGGTGGGCTCGTCGAGAATGATGAGGTGGGGACGGCGGAGAACCCCCAGCGCCAGCATCACCTTGCGCAGCTCCCCCGGACTGGCTTCAAGGTGCTGCATGAGACGCTCAGGCCGGGAACCGAGGGCACTGACCACGGTCATGACCCGACCCAGCTGCTCCGGCGGAAGGCGGTGCACTTCCTCCATGATGCGGCGTGTCTGATTGAGGTCAATCTCCTGAGGCAGGTAAACGAGATGGGCTTCAGGCAGGTGGAGATGGTCGAGAATGGAGCGGACGAGCGTGCTTTTGCCTGTGCCGTTGGCCCCGGTGATGGCGATGCGGTCCTGGCGCAGCATGCGGATGCCGGGGATGAGGAGCTGACGGGAAGCGTCGAGCCGGAGGCTTGTTTCTTCCATGCTGAAAAGTACCTGCCTTGGAGAAACGGAGCCTTCCAGCCAGAAGTTCGGAGCATAGCGTTTGTGTACTTTGAGAGCGCTGAGATCCGCCTGGGCCTGGGCAAGGCGGCCTTTAAGCTGACGGGCGAGGCGTCCGGCCTGCCCGTCTTTTCCGGAAACCCGCGCCCGATGGATTCTTTCACGGGCATCGTGGTCGTTGGGGGCCAGGCCCTGTTTGGATTTTTTACGATCCGCACGTGCGGCTTCGTCATGGCGGGATCGCGCGGTACGGGTCAGGCGGTCGAGATGCTGGTGACGTACTTTGCGTTCCGCAAGCAGGGTTTTTTCCTCACGTTCGGCTTCTGCGCGGGCGGCAGTGTAATTTCCAGGCCTCAGGATGGCCTGGGGCGGATCCAGAAAAAGGCATTGGGTGCAGAGGGTATCCAGCAGGAAACGATCATGGCTGACAAGAAATCCGATGCCGGAGAAGGCTCCGAGGGCTTCGGCCAGAAGGTCACGTGCGGTGGCATCCATGTGGTTGGTGGGTTCGTCGATGAGCATGAGATCGGGTTGCTGCCAGAGTGCCACTCCGATCTGGGCCCGTTTTCGTTCCCCATGGCTGAGGGTGTTCCAGCGCTGAGCCCAGTCTTCCCGGATCTGAAGTCTGCCGCGCAGCACGCAGGCCTCGGCGTCCGAAGCCTGGATGAATGGGACAAAGGATTCTGGGGGGGCATCGGTACGCTGGGGACAGAACACCGCATGGACAGGGCGGCGGATGCTTCCCTGCTGGGGTTGGAGCAGATTCGCAGCAAGGCGCAGAATGGTGGTTTTGCCCGCGCCATTGGGGCCGATAATGCCCGTCCATCCGAAAGGAAAGTGGACGTTCAGATCCTCGATGAGGGGTGAGGCGCTGCCCTCAAAGGCAAAGGTGATCCGATGAAATACAAGGGACATGGTAAACCTCCAGCTAGGCAGAAAACATACATGCTGGCGGTTTGTCGCCGCAGGGGACGGGCCATGGAACATGCCGCGAAGGATGGGCAAGGAATGGAGAGGCCCTCCGAAGAACACGGAAACAGAACACGCCAGCTCCGGAAATTCTGGATGAATTCCGAAGGAAACACGAAAAAGGAGTCGTGGGCGCAGGTTCTGTCAGATTCTCAAGGGCCTGTCTCCGTCTGGGTGAAGGGAAAGTGAAGGGCGGCAGAGCCTGAGGCTTTCTGCCAGGGGCAATAATTTAACGCTGGCTTTCCGGGGTGTCAAGGACCTTGGGACAGGGATTTCAGCCTGGAAGGATTTTCAGCTTGTCTGATGGGAAGGCGAAAAGCCTTTGGCACCTTTGGGTGGGTTGATGGCAGCCCCGGCCCAGAGCTTATGTCGTAGCATGGGGAGATTTGTCCGTTTTTTTATCACAGTGAAAAAGATCCGTGAGTTTGGAGCTTTGCCGCAAAGGGATGATGTCTCGCCTGCATACCGCATGGGAGTCGTTTTGTGTATGATTGTTTGTTTTTTTAGAGTTGTATTTTTCCCTCGTGCTGCCAGGGGATTCACTGGGCCGCTTTGGTGCATTTTGTGCATCCATGTACTGCGATTTGCGTCAAGCAGTTTTTGAGGATGATGGGTTTGGCAGAAAGTTGTTTTGAATCTGGGGAGCTGGATGAGGGATTTGTTTTCAGCTCTTGCAGGGCCAGGCCATGTGGCTCCCATGGATGGGAAGAGAGGAGGAAAAATGCCCAAGTTGAAAAGCGATCCTTGTCTTGTGGAACAATTGATTCAGACACGGGCCTGCCATCAGTGCGATCTGGATGGGGCCAACCTGACCCAGGCGAAGCTGAGCGGTGTCAATCTGAGGGGAGCCCGTTTGGGAGAAGCCGATCTCAGCGGAGCGAACCTCAGCGGAGCGGATTTGGCGGGAGCCCGTATGGGGGATGTGGATCTGACGGGAGCGGACTTGTCTGGAGCCAACATGCTGAAGGTGAACGTGAGCGGGGGGCGATTGAGCCGCGCCAACCTGACGGAAGCCACCTTTACCATGGGCAATCTTCTGAAGGCCAATCTCATGGAAGCCTGCCTTGTTCATGCGGATCTTTCTGCTTCGGATCTTCGCATGGTGAATCTTGTACGTGCGGATCTGCGTTTTGCGGATCTGAGCGAAGCGAATCTGACCCAGGGCAATCTTGTGGATGCGAACCTGAGTGATGCCAGCCTCAGTTCCGCAGATCTCAAAGGCGCGGATTTGGATGGGGCGAATCTGAGAAGGGCAAATCTGCAAGGGGCGAACCTTACCAGTGCAAGCCTTAAAGGCGCTGTTTTGTCAGAGGCCAATCTCAGCGGAGCCCTTTTGCATCTGGCGACATTGAGAAAGGCGGATTTGCGTGGGGTGTATCTGAAAAATGCCCATCTGAGGGGCGTGGTTCTGGCCGGAGCGGACCTGAGCAAAGCCTGTCTGAGTGGCTCAGATCTGGGAAATGCCAACATGAAAGAGGCTCATTTTGCGGGGACGGACCTCATCAATGCCAACCTTTGCGGTTCTGACATGAGCCTTGCGCGTCTGACGGGTGCCAATCTCAGCGGGGCCTTGCTGAAGAACGCCTTTCTCACACGAGCAGACCTTGATGGTGCCTGTCTTGTCAATGCAGACATGGAGTATGCGATTCTGGACGAGGCCAGCCTTGTGAATGCGAATCTGAACGGGGCAAACCTTAAAAATGCAGATCTGGAGGGGGCCAATTTATCCGGGGGCGGACTGGCGGGAGCCTGCCTTGAAGGGGCGGATCTTTCGGGTGCAAATCTGGATAAGGCGAACCTGAAAGGAGCCAACTTAAAAGGGGCCAACCTGGAAGGGGCCAGCCTTAACGGAGCTGTACTGACGGACGCGAATCTGGAAGGTGTGAACCTGAAAAGAAGTCGGTTGGCAAAGGCCGTTCTCAGCAAAGCCAAGCTGCAGGGAGCAAGCCTGCTGAGGGCGGATCTGAAAGGAGCGAATCTGAATAATGCCCATCTTTCAGGAACCAACCTGAGTGGGGCAGACATGGATGGAGCCAGTTTTGTGGGTGCGCTGTTTGCCAAGGCCGATGTTATCAATGCCCATCTGGAAGGTGCCAATATGGCGGAAGCCGATCTTTCGGGTTCTTGTTTTGTGGGCAGTGAGATGATGCATGGGGATCTGACAGGAGCGCGCATTGTGGATGCAGATCTCAGCGGTGTGAAGCTTATGGGCGCAAATCTGGCAAAGGCAGATCTCGAAGGAAGTGATTTCAGTGGTGCAGACCTGAAAAAGGCCAGTCTCCGTGGGGCTAAACTTAACCGGACCCGGTTTGTCCATGCGGATCTGACGGGTGCCAGCCTCATGAATGCGGATCTGGGCAGCGCCAACATGAAAGATGCGATCCTTGTAGGGGTCAATCTGAAAGGAGCCAATCTTTCCCGTGCGGATTTGGAAGGGGCGGATCTGGAAGGGGCCAATCTTGAAGAAGCCGTTGTGGAAGGCGTTTTTTTTGATAGCGCGAATCTGAGCCGGGCAACCTGGACAAATGGTCGGACCTGTTCTGAAAACTCAAAGGGAGAATGCAAGATAGGATAGGCATCCTCCTTCTTGTGAAAGAAAAAGAGCATTTACAAGGGATCTTGCATTCCGGCCGGACTTTTTTTCATAAAGGGAGGGAAGTGCATCACAGGGGCGCGTTCTTGGGCCGCGGCTGAAGGCCAAGCCTCAGAGAATCCCGTTTTTGTCCTCTTTTTTTCCGAAAAGCACCTCCACAGCCTTGGCCCGGAAATCAAAAACAGCCTCCAGTTTTCTGCGGATGAAGGGGTGCATGGGCCTGCTGAAGGGATCAAGCGGAAGGCTGTAATGCACGCAGTCTTCCATGAGAAATCCCTTTTCGCAGGGGGTGAATCGGTGCAGGTGATGCCAGAAGCGGTAGGGCCCGAACCGTTGCTCATCCACAAAGAAGAGGCCTTCCTGCACATGGGTGATTTCCGTGACCCAGGTCATGGGAATGCCAGCGAGGGCCTTGATGCGGTAGGTGAGGATCTGACCGGGAAACATGGGCCTTTCGTGGCCGGAGCGGATGTCAAAGTGCATCCACTCCGGTGTGATTTTCTGGAGATTGGCGGGATCTGCGAAAAAGGTCCAGATTTCCGCCTGATTTCCCCAGAGCATCTGTTTTCTTTCAAGCCGCTGCAATTGCATGGGGTTGGGGTCCTTTACGACGGATGAAATCGAGGATGTGGGCCGCACAGATGTCGGGCTTCTCCATGGGTACAAAATGCCCGGCCTTTTCCACCACCTGGAGTTCGCAGTCCGCCATGGTGCGGACAAGGCGTCTGGCCGCGTCATCAAGGAAGGTGTCGGATTTTTTTCCCCGGATGGCCAGTACCGGGCATTTCACCCTGCGGGCGTAGGACCAGATGTCTGCGGGAACGGATTCAAAGATCTGGGCTTCCAGTTCAGGGTCGCATTTCAGGATGGCCGTTTCTTCGTCCACTTCAAGAAGTCCGCATTCGAGGTAAGCGTCCACAAAGGCCGGGTCCCAGGTTTTGAAAATTCCCCGGCCTGCGGTGAAACGGGCGAGGGCTTCCTGCTTGCCCCTGAAGACGAATTTTCTGCGGCGCGCGCCCTTGGCCAGGGGAAACTGGCCGATGAGCCCTGTCATGCGGAGAAGCTGCATGAAGAGGAGATAGCGTCTCGGCAGGATGACAGGATCCATGAGAATGATGCAGGAAAAAAGCTCCGGATGCCTGGCTGCGGTGATCAGTGTGGTGACAGCACCCAGAGAATGGCCGATGCCGATGACCGGAGGCTGCATGAGGCCTGAAACCATGAAGTGCAGGTCATCGGCAAAGACCTTCCAGTGGCGGATGGGCATCTCCATGGGAGAAAGGGAGCTGCCATGGCCCCGGACATCACTGCCGATGATATGCAGCTCTTCGGTCATTTTCCGGATCAGGGGATCGTAGGTGCCTGCGCAGAAACCGTTGGCGTGGAGAAGGTGGGCAAGGGGGCCTTCGCCGCCCCAGTCAATGTAGTGCAGAGGCCCTTTTTCCGGATGATGAATATAGCCCTCCTGGGGCTCCTGTTGGGACATGGGAAGCTCTCCTTATCGGTTTTGAAGAATTGTGAAAAATCAGGCAGCAGAAACCATAAGGAGACGAGGCGCGTCGGTCAAGGCTTTCGTGTTTCTTTCCCCCGCATCCAGGAGGGAATCATGGAAAAAAGGGCAAGACAGGCGCCCGTTGCCATGGCGGTGCGGAAGGCCTGCATGAAGACCTCCGCATGTTCCGGAGAAAAGGCGGAGAGGGAAGCGCCCGCGCTGTTTCTGTCAAAGACAAAGTGAAAGATGGCCCCGGCCAGAGCTACGCCCAGCACCATGCCAAGGTTTCTTGCCGAAGCCAGCACCGCACCTCCGGAGCCTCTGTGGGTGGCGGGGACTCCGCCCATCACCGTGGCGGAGTTGGGGGATACGAAAATGGCGGTTCCGATACCCACCATGGCAAGACGCCAGGCAATGTCCCAGATTGTTTCGGTGGCGGTGAGGCATGAGAGGAAAAAAAGCCCGCATGCCATGATGAAAAGCCCCAGTGTACAGAGAAACCGGGAGCCCATGCGGTCGGAAAGGCTGCCGGAAAGGGGGGAGAAGATGAGGAGAAAGGCAAAGGGGATCATGAGCATTTTACCGGCAAGGCTGCTGGAGAATCCTGCGGGCAGCATGAGGTAGAAGGGCATGAGGAAAACCATGAAAAACAGGCTGCAGAAGAGGAGCATGCCGCAGAGGGCGGGCAGGGCAAAAAGCCGATTCTGGAAAAGGGAAAGGTCCAGCATGGGTTCGGGTTTCTTTTTTTCCGTGAGAATAAAAAGGAGCGCGCACACAAGGCTGAGGCCGAGGATGCCGAGAAAAAGGAAAGAGGTGAATCCCCAGTCATAGCCGTGGGTGAGGGCCATGAGCAAAAGTCCCATGCTGAGGGCGGCAAGGAGGGTGCCCTGCCAGTCAAAGTTCCGGATGCCCTTTTGCCGGGTGGATTCTTTGAGGTAACGCAGGACAAGGAGGGTGGCCACAAGGCCGATGGGGATATTGACGTAAAAGATCAGCCGCCAGGAGGCTACGGAGAGGAGAAAACCGCCGATGGCGGGACCAGCGGTGAGGCCGCAGGCCACCACAGCGCCGTTGAGTCCCAGAATTCTTCCCCTCTGGGAATCGGGAAAGGCGTCCACAAGAAGGGCGGGGGTGCAGGCCATGATCATGGCCGATCCCAGGCCCTGCAGAAGCCGGGCGGCGATGAGCATGCCGATGTGGGGAGCCAGGGCGCAGAACAGGGAGGAAAGGGTGAAAACAAAAAGGCCTGCGGCATAGATGCGTTTTCTGCCCAGAATATCCCCCAGCCTGCCAAAGGTGAGGAGAAAGCAGGTGATGGTCAGAAGGTAGACCATGACCACCCATTCGGTGATGGCGAGGCTGCTGCCGAATTCTTTTAGGATGGTGGGCAGGGCGATGTTGACAATGCTGCTGTCCAGCGTGGACATGAAAACACCGATGGCCACGAGAAAGAAAACCTGCCAGGGACTGGCCTTGGCCGGAGCTGTATGCATGGAAAAATCCTGGGCTGGGGTTTTTCAAGGACGCCCAGGGAACCGACCCTGAGGCTCATGGAAAGATGGCATAGGCCGAAGCCTCCCCCTTTGTCAATGCCGACAAAGGGGGAATAAGGGGAGAGGCTTTGTGTCAGAAGAATTTTCTGTCAAGAAGCAGGTGGGAGAAATAGCCCAGCACCAGGGCAAGGTAATAGGGCAGCACGGACTGCCAGGAATGGTGAAAAAGAAGGACAGGCGCTGCCAGAATGGGCAGAGGGATCAGGAGCATGGCCCACCAGGAATGGGTCCAGCCCCTGTGATGGCCCAGGGCGGGCAGCATGGCGCAGAAGCCTAAAATGGCCGCCCATTTGTACTGTTCTTTGAAAATGAGAAAAAGATCAAAGAGGATGAGCAGAGTATAGACGAGGTTTTGTCCCTTGGAGTCCGTGTCCACATCCGGGGTGAGGGCACCGATGAGGCAGAGGCCCATGAGCAGGGCCATGGTTTCCGGAGAGGGCCTGAAAATTCCCCAGAAAAACAGAGCCGCAAGGGTAATGAGACCCAGGAAGAAACCAAAGCCCAGATGGGCCCTATATCCGGGCATTGAGAGCATCCTCCAGAAGGGTTCCGATGGCTTTGAAATAGGTTTTCATGCCGTAGTAGAGCAGGCTGTTGTGATCGGCTATGGGAATCACCACCATGGAAAGGGGCTGGCCTGCGGCGTTTTTTTTCAGTTTTTCCGCCTGGGTCAGGGGAATGACATGGTCGTTTTCCCCATGAAGGATGAGGGTGGGCCCCGTGTAGGTGCGGATACCCGCAAGGTTGCCGAAATCCGCGTCTCTGGGAATACCCAGCATCTGGGGGTCTGCGCCGAGAAGACGGATCAGGGGCTGGGTGTCGGCAAAGCCGGATTCAATGATGAGGGCGCAGATTTCCTCTGGCCTTTTGGAAGCAATGTAAAGGACAGCCGCCGACCCCAGGGAACGGCCCATGAGGGCCATGGGTTTTTGGGGAGCTTCCCTGCGGAGGGCGTCAAAGATGAAAAGGGCGTCTTCCTGAAGATTGATGGCTGTGGGCTCTCCCTGGGATCTGCCGTAGCCACGGTAATCCATGACGAGAAAATCCCATCCCAGTGCAGTGAACAGGGGGGCAATATCCCGGTAATCCGATGCAATCTCCCCATTGCCATGGAAGAAAAGGAGGAGGGGCGCATCCGTTTTTCCGCAGGCGTGCCATTCTCCGGAAAGGCGCACTCCGGAAGGCCGCAGGATGTCTTTGTAGCTCACCGGCGGCCGGGGAGGTGCTTCCCCATCGGGCCGTGGGTGGAAGAGAACGCGCTGGATAAAGGGATGGTTCAGGGCTGCCAGGATGTGATTTTCGGTCATGGGATACCTCCGTCTTATTCCTGAAGAAGTTCCTGCTGCACAATGGGAGCAGATCTCTGGCCGCTGGTTTCCACAGGGGGCATCCCCGCACGGATGGCGGCATCCAGAGAAACCTGGATCTGCTGAAATTTCTGATTGATACGGTTTTCAAGGGCTGCGCGTTCGCTCTCATTGCGCCGCGCCAGGGTATCGAGGTCCACCCTGCGGACCGCATCCCGTGGGAGTTTTTCCATCTCTTTTTGCAGATTCTGATGCTCAGTGCGGATCTGCTGAAGGGTTTTCAGATCATTCTGGCGGGAAAGGGTCATGGCCTGAAGGTCTTTCTGCAGGCTGTCCACAAGGGTTTTCTGGCTTTCCTGAAGCTGTTTCAACTGGGCGTTTTCACGTTTGGAAGCGGCCAGTTCCGCAGCAAGCTTTTTCTGTTCTTCCCCTGCACTGCCAAGGTTTGCGCGGACCTGGGCCAGCCCCTCGCTGAGGGTTGTGAGGATTTTGGGATCCGGGCCTTTTGGTGCCTCAAGGAGGGCAAGACGTTTTTCTAAGTCTTGGAGGGACTGGCTGATACTGTCCAGATTTCCCCGACCTTCCCCATGGGCTTTATCCAGGGCTTTACGGATCTGCTCCATGCTGGCCTTGTGCAGACCCAGCTGATGGGAAAGCTCTTCAGTGCGGGCGGACAGGGCAAAAAGTTGCTGATGCACGGGATGGTTGGCTGGGATGGGATCTTCTGGCCGCTGCATGGCTGATCCCAGGGCGTTAAGACGGCTGTATCCCACAAAGGAGAGGGCCGCGATGGCGCCGAAGATCAGAAGCAGGGCCAGAGTCAGGCGAAAGGAGAGGCCGTCCACCCGTTTTTGCAGGCGTTCGGTTTCAAAGGAGGCGTCGGAAAAATCTCGCCCGATCTGCATGACAGGAATCTCCCTTTGGATCCGGAATAAAAAACCGTCCGCCCTGAGCGGCCGGACGGTTTGGGAAAGACGTTATTCCCACTCAATGGTTGCCGGAGGTTTGGAACTGATGTCGTAGGCCACCCGGTTGATGCCCCGAACCTCGTTGATGATGCGGCTCGACACCTTGGCAAGGAATTCGTGGGGCAGGCGGGCCCAGTCTGCGGTCATGGCGTCCTTGCTGTTCACGGCCCGGATCACGCAGGTGTATTCATAGGTGCGGTGATCTCCCATGACGCCTACGGTGCGGATGGGCAGCAGCACGGCAAAGCTCTGCCAGAGGTCCTTGTACAGGCCTGCCTCCTTGACTTCCTCAAGCAGGATGGCATCCGCCTCCCTGAGAATGGCAAGGCGTTCTTCTGTGATTTCTCCCAGAACCCGGATGGCAAGGCCTGGGCCGGGAAAGGGCTGACGCCAGACCATGAAGTCCGGCAGGCCGATTTCCTCACCCAGGGCGCGGACCTCATCTTTGAAAAGGTACTGGAGGGGCTCGAGAAGCCTGAGGTTCATTTTTTCCGGCAGACCGCCCACGTTGTGGTGGCTTTTGATCACAGCCGAAGGCCCGCCAAAGGCGGATCTTGATTCAATGACATCCGGGTAGAGGGTACCCTGGCCAAGAAAGGCCACGTTTTCCACCTTGTGGGCTTCGGCATCAAAGATTTCGATGAAAAGTTTACCAATGGTCTTGCGTTTTTTTTCGGGATCCGTGACCCCTTCCAGGGCGGAGAGGAAGGTTTGGCTGGCGTCCACAAAACGGATGTTCATGGAAAGGTTCTGCGTGAGCACCTTTTCCAGGGTGGTGGCCTCGTCTTTGCGGAGCAGACCGTTGTCCACAAAAATGCAGGTGAGCTGATCACCGATGGCCTTGTGGATGAGAAGGGCGGCCACAGAGGAGTCCACCCCTCCGGAAAGGCCTAAGACCACATTCTTATCGCCAACGGTCTTCCGGATGTCCTCAATGGTTTCCCTGGCAAAGGAGGCCATGGTCCAGGTGCGGGAACAGCCGCAGAGGGCAAGGAAGTTGTCGATGATCCTGCGGCCTTCTTTTGTGTGCTCCACTTCCGGATGGAACTGGACGCCGTACAGGTTTTTTTCCGGATGCTGACAGGCGGCGGCCTGGGTATTGGCCGTACTGGCTGTGATCTCAAAGCCCTGGGGGAGGGCATCAATGGAGTCCCCATGGCTCATCCAGCAGGTGGTGTCTTCCACACCTGCAAAGATTCCGTCTTTTCTGTGCAGGTTGAGGGAGGCAAAGCCGTATTCCCTTTTTTCGGATTTTTTGACAGAGCCTTTGAAATGATCCACCATGAATTGCATGCCATAGCAGATGCCGAGTACGGGAATGCCGAGATCAAAGATGGCGGGATTCACCCTGGGGCTGCCTTGGTCATAGATGCTGGCCGGTCCGCCGGAAAGGATAATGCCTTCGGGCTTCAGGGCCTGGATGCTTTCTAAGGATACGGTGGGCGGTTCGATGACGCAGTACACGGAATGTTCCCGCACCCTGCGGGCAATGAGCTGGTTGAACTGGGAACCAAAATCAATGATGAGAATCATGGCACTCCTGAAAGGGGGAGACAGGGTTCGTAAGACATAAAAAAACAGGCCCTTTTTCCGATAAAATCCATGAAATTGCAAGCCGGAATCCCAAACGCAGGAAAGGAGAAAAGGGGAGTGGATGAAGAATTGCGAAGCTTTCGGGAATATGGTAGAAACCCTCTGGATTGTCAAGATGGTGCGGAAAGGATGTTTTTGCCGTTATTCTGACCTTTTATCCCCGTGATGGAACGAAAGCCGTTTTTTGTTTGTCCATGGGGGCCTGAATTTTGATTTGCGGGGATTATCCTGCACGCCTGGGTTAAAATTCCGCCTCCTGCCACAAGAAAAAAAATCTGATTTTCGGACCGTCGTGATCCTGATGAAGGATAAGGATGGCAGCTGATTCGCAAAGACCGGTTCTGACATGGGAGCTTCCGCAAGGAGGCTTTTTTTGGGGCGCTGTCCTGAAGACGGCTCCTTCAGAGGTGTTTAAATTCATTCGGATTGAGGAGTTTTTAAGATGCTGGAATGTGGAGATCTTCGTAAGGGCCTGAAAATAGAGTATGAGGGAGATCCTTATGTTGTTACGCAGTTTGAGTTTGTAAAGCCGGGCAAGGGCCAGGCCCTTTACAAGTGCCGCCTGAAAAACATGGTCAACGGAAGTCAGTTTGACAGAACCTTCCGTTCCGGAGAAAAATTCAACAAGGCCGATCTTGAAGAACGCACCATGGAATTTTCCTATATGGACGGGGAAAATTACTGCTTTATGAACACAAGCACCTATGAGCAGGAATTCCTTACACCGGATCAGGTTGCGGATGTGGTGGGCTTTCTCAAAGAAAATACCGTATGCAGTGTGTTGTTCTGGGGAACCCGCGCCATTGGCGTGACCCTGCCTAACTTTATCGATCTTGTGGTGACAAAGTCCGATCCCTGGGTGAAAGGGGATACGGCCTCGGGTAATTCCAAGCCTGCGGTGCTGGAAACGGGCATCACGGTGCAGGTGCCTTCCTTTGTGGAGGAAGGGGAAAAGATCCGCATTGATACCCGCACAGGTGAGTATGTGGAACGGGTAAAGGACTAAGGGCAGAGAGGGGACCGCAGGTTTTGCGGTCCTTTTTTTTATCCGCTTTTTTCCGGGTGGGGTTGCCAGATCGGAAATGGTGGTGAGAGGGGTTTTATGTTCTGCTTCCGTAAGATTCTTGTGGTGGATGATGATCCGGCCCTGCGCCAGCTCCTGCATCGCATTCTGACCCTTGAAAAATATGAGTGCAGGCTGGCTGCCAATGCATCGGAAGCCCTGCTTGCGGTGGAAAGGGAGCGCCCCGACCTTGTTGTTGCGGATATCACCATGCCGGGCATGGACGGAATCGCACTCATGAGGCTTTTGCATAAAAAATATGCGGATCTGGACGTCATGATCGTCACGGGGATGTCCGAGCGCTACAATTATGCGGATATCGTGGAGGCTGGGGCTTCGGATTACGTGAGCAAACCCTTTAACCGCAGGGAGCTTGTGGCGCGGATCCGCCGTGTGGAGCGCGAGCGCGGGGCCATGAACGCCCTTAAGGAAATGAACCATTCGCTGGAACGTCTGGTTTCTGTTTCCGGTGTGCTGGCGGCTCGGGCCGAGGCGGCATCCCGGGCAAAAAGTGAATTTCTTGCGGGCATCAGTCACGAGATCCGCACGCCCCTGAACGGCATCATCGGTTTCACAGAGCTGCTTCTGGATACTTCCATGGACGAAGAACAGCGGGAGTTTCTGGGTATTATCCGATCCAGCAGCGATACCCTTCTCAATCTTCTGAATGATGTGCTGGATTTTTCCCGCATTGAAGCCGGAAAAATGGATGTGGAAGAGATCCCCTTTGATCTGGAACTGCTGTGCTTTGATGTGATGGAGCTTCTGCGGAGTCGGGTGGATGGAACCAGGATCAGCCTGATTTCTCATTTTGAAGATGCCGTACCCTCCCGTGTGGTGGGAGATCCCCAGAAACTTCGTCAGGTGCTGGTGAATCTTCTGGCCAATGCGGTCAAGTTTACGGAAAAGGGCGAGATTGTGCTTTCCGTATGCCTGGAGAAGGAGGAAGAAAACACCCTCCGGCTGGCCATCTCTGTCCGGGACACGGGCATTGGCATTGCAAAGGGCGAGGAGGAAGAAATTTTTGCCGCTTTCCGGCAATCCGAAGGCACCTGGACCCGTAAATACGGAGGCACAGGACTGGGGCTTGCCATCTGCCGTCGCCTTGTGGGGATGATGAACGGAACGATCACGGCTTCCAACAATCCTGAAGGGGGAAGCACCTTCCGTTTCACCCTCCTTGTGCGCAGGGACAGAGAAAGACAGGGAGAGGGCGAGGAGAGCTTTTTGTCCCAGAGCCTTGGAGGCAGGAAAATTTTTCTTGTTAATCCCCTGGGTGTGGAAGCCAAGGTCTGCGCCCAGTATCTGAGGGCTGCGGGCGCACGGGTGGATGTGTTCTCCCGTCTTGGGGAGATTCCCTGCGAGGGCTTTCCGGATCTCATTGTGCTGGCTCTGAATGACGGGGAGGAAGACGGAGGAGAGGAAGCGCTTTGTGTGACAAAATTCTTTCCCGGTATTCCGGTCATTGGCCTCTGCCGCCCCATGCAGGGCAGTGCGGCCCTTTGTCGGAGTCTCGGGTATGCGGGGTACCTCACCCAGCCGGTGTCCCGTTCTTTTCTTGTGGAAATGGCAGCCCGGCTCCTGGAAGGCCAAGTCCAGGAAGGTATGCTGACCCGGCATCGTTTGCGGGAGGTACAGAAAAAAAGTCTTCGGGTGCTTGTGGGAGAGGCCGGTCCGGAAGAGACCATTGGTGCCCTGGTGATGGCATCGGGCTACAGGCGGCACCAGGTTGCTGACCCTTCAGCCCTTGTGGCGGCGTATGTGGCGGAAGCCGGGCTTTTTGACGGCGTGATCATGTATTTTTCTCCGGAGAGCTGCCACAACGCCATGGTACAGATCCGAAACTGGGAACACCTTGCCCAGAAACCGGAAACCCCTGTACTGGTGCTTTGCCAGAAACAGGAAAGAGGGCTTTGGACTGTGACGGAAAATGGATATCCCCAGATCATGGAGGTGGATGCTTTCAGCCGGGAGAGCCTTCATGGCTTCATGCAGTCTGTGATGGGAAAATCCTTTTTGTATTAAACGCGTCTGTACGGGCCCAGGACACAGGGCGGCGGAGGTCTTCTGCCGCCGTTTTTTTGTGTGTGAATCCCGCTTTATCCCGTTAAAACTCCGGGGGCCTGGGAGGCAGGGGAAGAAAGCTTTGGGGCTTGAACTTTCTGAAGGGCCAGAGCCAGGGTTTGGAGAGTGAAGGGTTTTTCCAGGACAAAATCCACAAATTCATTACGAGGATGGGGCAGCCAGTGCGGACATCCTGTGGTGAGGATGATGGGCAGATCCGGCTGGGTGCGGCGGATATGCCAGGCAAGCTTGAGTCCGTTGGTTTCAGGCATGGCATAATCACTGATGATGGCGTCAAAAAAACTCGATGTTTTTTCAAGGCAAATCATGGCTTCCCTGGCATTGGAGGCTGTGGTGACCGCATATCCCAGGTGTTCCAGCATCTCCTTTCCCACACAGCCGATTTCCTTTTCATCGTCCACCCAGAGGATGTGCCCCTTTCCCGCTTCCGGAGGCGGAGATGCAAGTACGGGAGGGGCTTTTTTCTGGGCCAGGGGCAGGTCCACCCGGAAAACGGCTCCTGCGCCCGCCTGACTTTCCACGCGCATACGTCCCCCATGTTCCTCCACGATATCCTGAACCTGGGAAAGCCCCATGCCATTGCCCTCTTCCTTCAGGCGTGTGGTGAAAAAAGGCTCAAAGATACGATGCCGGATATTCTCCGGAATGCCATGCCCTGTGTCTTTGACGGATATCCGCGTCCAGCCCTGTTCCTGTTCACCCATGGGGAGAATTTCCTCAATCTCCAGGGTGAGAATACCTCCGTTTTCCTCCATGGCATGGCAGGCGTTGGTCATGAGATTGATGAGAAGCTGATGGATGCGGGTGGGATTGCCTTCAATGCAGGCGTCCATGGCGCCATTGCGGTATCGGATGGCGATGTGGGCGGGAAGGGCGGCCCGGATGAGACGGAGGCTTTCCGTAAGAATGGGTTTCAGGGAAAAGGCGTGGTGGGTGGGCCCCTCGGGTCGACTGAAGGTCAGGATCTGCTGCACAAGGTCCCTGGCCCGGTATCCTGCGGAAAAGATGGTGTTTAAGTGATGGGTTCGGCGTTTTTCATTTTCGCAGAGTTCCGCCATCTGGGCGGCTCCCATGATGGAGGAAAGAATATTGTTGAAATCATGAGAAATACCTGCAGATAAACGGCCAAGGGTCACCATCTGGCCGGATTGCCGGAGGCGGCGGTGGAGGATCATGAGCTGATCGGCCCGTTGTTCTGCCAGTCCGCGGAAGGTATCCGCCTCTGCCTTGAGACGGGTTTCCCTTTCCATATAGGTGCTTACGTCGAGGCCCACCCGCCATCTTCGTCCTTCCAGTTGCAGGGGCATCCAGTAGACCTGACGTTTTCCTTCAGGATGAACGTGGCTTGTGAGGGTTCCGCCATGGGGGCCTGGACCTGCGCCGGGCAGCTGTGAAATGAAAGAGCCCGAAGGATCCTGCCCTGTGATCCGAATGGCTTCGGCCGAGGCCTTGAGGATACGCCCTGAAGAGTGCATGAGCAGGAGGGGGCGGTTTTCCCCAAGGAGGGCTTCTTCCCGCTGACGTAAGAAGAAAAGCCAGGCCCGGAAGCGTCTATCTCTGCGTTGGATGCGTTTTTGGAGTCTGTTTTCGGCTTTGGCCATTCGGAATTGATAAAAGGCCCAGGGGATGAGGCCGCAAAGGGTCGGGAGAAGAAAGGAAAGGGGCGAGTGAAGGGATTCTGCGACATGGAGGCCGAGAAAGGACAGGCCAAGGGCCGCTGCGCAGGTCAGCAGAAAGTCCTTCGAGAAAAAATTCATGCAGCACCTGTATCGGAAAAAAGACTTGAAAAACCCGGTGTTTCACGGCGATCCCGCACCCATGCGTTGCCTTTGCGGGATTTAGCGTAGTTTTTGATCTGGGCTACGCGCTGGCTCAGGATTCGGGGATCGAGTCCGGGGTGAAAGTGACAGTCCACAATGCCCAGGGATATGGAAACCAATGGGAATTTTTTGGGGTTTCCCTCCCTGTCCTTGGCCTGGACAAAACCCTGGCATCGGATGTCCTCGGGATAAAAACCGCAGATCTCATGGGCAAAGGTTTCCGTGAGGGTTTTTGCAAAGGATTCGGCCTCCTCGGGCCGGGTGAAAATGACAAAATCATCGCCTCCCACATGACCGATGAAGGTATCCTGACCACAGCAGCGGGCTGCGGTTTCCCGGATGAGATTGGCCGTGAAAAGAAGCATGCGGTCTCCGGCTTCAAAGCCAAAGGTGTCGTTAAAAGCCTTGAAATGATCCAGATCCGCATAAATGAGGCTGATCTGTGCGCAGGTTTCCCGGTAAAAGCCCATCCTTTCTTCAATGGCCGTATTGCCGGGAAGACCTGTGAGTGGATTGGCGCCCTTGGCCATTTCCACCTGAACCTGGGAAAGGGCCTCGAGAAGGCCGCGGACAGAAAGGGCACCTGCATAAAGGCCCTTTTGCGTGATGAGAATATCATCGTAGAGGCGTTCCGCAGGACGGGCCATGGCTGCACGGGCCACCTCGTCCAGGGGCGTGCCTGCGTCCCGTATCATGGGTTCCCTGTCCATGATGCGGGACGCACTTTTTTTGAGAAAAAGGGCGTTACCATAGGGGGAACTGAGGTGACGGTCCAGGTGGTAGCGCATGAGCAGACCCACGGGTCGGTTTTCTTCCAACAGGCAGACGCTTTCCGTGGGAGGACGGTTTTCAAGTTTTTTGACGATCTGCTGAACCGTATCCGAAATGGAAGCGGTCAGGCCGCGGCGGGCGAGGTTCCCCACCTGGGGACAGGTACGGAGGGAAGGGGAGGCGGAGGCGCTTAGCTGAAAATCAGGAAGGGATCTGGGGAGGAGATCCTGGGAAGGAAAAGGGCTGGGAGCTGCAATGGCTTCTCCCTGCATGAAGCGTATGCCGAGGTTCAGAAAATGGTGAAGGTCTTCGGCGCGATGGACGCCGGAGACCGCAAGGCGAGATCCCAGGCGACGGCAGATGTCCGAGATCATGGCAGAAAGGAGGGCGGTTTCCTCTCCGTTTCTGGGTTTCTGCGTGAAAAGGTTCGGGTCTGCGAGAATAAGATTGGGGCGGATTTGCAGAAGAAAAGAAGGAGAAAGGGCCTTGGCATCCGCGCCGTAGAGGCAAAAGCCGAATCCTCGGGGTGTGAGGGCGCGCAGGGTGGAAAAGAGGCCTGGGGAGCGGGGGGCCAGATCCCTGGACCGAACGGCAAAGAGCAGATGGCGGGGATCCAGGGGCAGATCTTCCATCCCTTGTGCGAGGTGGCGGGCAAAATCCGGATGGTCAAAGCTTGCCGGGTGCAGAAGAAAAAGGAGCTGACCGTTTTCGGGCAGGCGGGGGGCTGCTGCGAGGGCCTTTTGCAGACATGCGACATCCAGGGAACTTTCCAGGCGCCAAGGGGCATCGGGCCTTACACGGTTTTCATGGAGGGCGTGGGCGGACAGGCGTCTGACTTCCCAGACAGAGATCTGCCCCTGAACCATGTCTGCGATGGGATAAAAGTCAACGTCCGGCAGGGGAAACGGGGTCTGCGAGGCTGCAATGCGCCTTGTCGTTTTATTCTGAAGAAGATTTTCCGGATTCAGGGTCATGGGACTGTCCTTTCCTCTCTGAGAAGGCAGTCTTCTTGTAGGCCTGAAATATAAAAACCGTGTTTGGATTTGATGAGAATTGGGTGTTGCAGGGCATTACCAGAAAGCAGAGCCTGACCAGAGGCTTCTGAATCCGGGCTTGAGTCCCTGGATGGACATCGTGTAAGATTCCTTTTATGCGGATTTTCTGAGCCCCGAACGGATCAGCCCCCCTTTTAGCCAGTGTGGCCTTACAAAAAGGGAGGCTGATACAAGCGGCTTTTTATGCGTCATCCAATGCCAAGGAAGGAGGAACATGATACAGGTGATTGCCAGTTTTCTGAAAGTTCTGAATTCGGAATCCGATCCCGGTCAGATCAGCCTTGCCCTCTGCCTTTCCATGGTGGCGGGTTTTGCTCCCTTTTTCAGCCTGTCCACCCTGTTTATGCTGTTGTTGGGGCTGTGTTTAAGGGTCAATCTTTCCGCCTTTTCCCTGGGCTGGGGTCTTTTTGCCCTGCTGGCCTTTTTCCTTGACCCGCTTTTTCATCATGTGGGGTGGCTGCTCCTGAACCTTCCGGATCTGGAAGGTTTCTGGACCCGTCTTTACAACCTGCCCGCCATGCGCATGACCCGTTTTTATAACAGCGTGGTGATGGGAAGCTTTGTGATTTCCCTGATCCTCTTTGTCCCGCTTTTTGTTTTCCAGTGGGTGATGATCCGGAAGTACCGCACTCATTTTATGAGTTGGATTCAGAAAACCCGAATAGCCCAGATCCTCAAGGGAACCAAAATCTATGCAGCCTACAGGGCGCTTTCATGAAAGCGAGCGGAAAATGAAAAAATGGATCCGGTGGTGGGGCTTTCTGGCCTTTGTGGTGTTTGTGGGACTTTTTGTGGCTGGCATATTTTTGTTTTCAGGTCCTTTGATTGCAAAGGGCATTGAAAAGGCGGGCACCCTTGCCATGGGGGCCAGGGTGGATGTGGGGAGTGCACATCCTGGGATTTTCCCCCTGGGACTGACGGTGAAAGGTCTGCAGGTCACAGACCCCGACGCACCGATGACCAATATTCTGGAAATTTCGGACCTGCGGCTGGGGCTGGATACGCAAGCGCTTATGCTTGGCAAGGTGGATATCCGGGAGATGGCTGTGGAGGGCATTCGATTCGGGACGCCTCGGAAAAAATCGGGAGCCTTGCCGGAAAAGCCAAAAGAGGAAAAAAGAAAGGAGGCAGCACCTGGGAAAAGTCTGCAGGAGCGTATTCCCATGCCTGCCCTGCAGATTCCTGATGTGGATGCCATTTTAGCGCGGGAGTCTTTGGCGGCCCTGGAAGAGGCAAGGGCGCTGGAAGAAGAGCTGCGGGCCGAGTTGGGGTCTTTTCAGACCCGCTTGCAGACGCTTCCTGACCTCAGAACACTGGAGGGGTATAAGACCCGGCTTGAGAATCTGAAAAAAGGGAGGGGATTGGCTGCCATTGTCACGACGGCCCGGGAGCTGCGGGAGCTCAAAGCCGCAGTGGACTCGGATATAAGAATCCTGCGCGAGACCCAAGAGGATCTTGGGAACAGGGTCACGGTTTTAAGCGGGAGGATTCGGGCTCTGAAGGAACTGGCTGCGGAGGATGTACGTCGTCTTGTTGCAAAGTACAACATTTCCGATGAAGGGCTTGGCAATGTCACTGGCCTTCTTCTGGGACCGGAATGGGAGGCGCGGATCCGAAAAGGGCTTTGGGTGTACCGCAAGGCCGAGCCCTGGCTTGCCAGACAGGCTGTCCATGAAAAAACCCCTGAGCCGGAAAAAAGGGTGCGGTGGGAAGGGGTGGACAGGGTTTTTGTGGAAGCACCTCTGCGTCCGGATTTTCTCGTACGGAAAGCAAGCCTTTCCCTCCATATCCCGGCAGGCGATCTCAAAGGAAGTCTTCGGAATGCGACAAATCAGCAGGCCCTGGTGGGAAGTCCCATGATCCTGAACCTCGCGGGGGATGGGCTTTCCGGTATGGAACGCATGGCGCTGGAGATGGTTTTCAATCGTATCAACCCCGCAGCACCTGAAGAAGGTGTGAAGGCTGAGATCCGAGGATGGCAGCCCCAGGCCATGGGAACCGGGGATTTTTCATTGGGAGCGGAAAAAGGAGACCTGGATCTGGAGATGGGGATCCGATCCGGAGTGCTTTCGGGAAAGGGGCGCATGAATCTGACCGGAGTCCGGTTCAGCGTGGCGGATTCCGGGAATCCCATGGCAAGGGTTTTAACTTCGGCCCTGGAAGAAGTGGACAGCCTCCTTGTACGGGCGGATATCTCAGGAAATCTGGACAGACCTGAAATACGTTTTTCATCCAGTCTGGATGGGGTGGTGAGGGGAGCCCTTTCCCGTGCGGTGCGGGAGGCAAGGGCCGTTTTTCAGGCGCGTCTGGACGAGGAAGTGGGCCTGCGGACGGAGGGAAAGATTCTGGAGCTTGAAAACCGGATAAAAGCCCTGGGCGACCTGGATGTCATACTGGAAGAACGCCTGACCGCCGCTAGGGGGTTGGTTTTCTGAAAAGCAAAAAAGCCCGGAGGGAATCCCCCGGGCTTTCGGAAAGATCGCATGGGCTCCCGTATTCTCCGGGAGCCCATGGTTTATTTCTTGGCTCTTTTTTTCTTCAGCTCTTCCACTTCCTTGCGGATGTCTTCCATGACGGACATGGGAACCTGACGGTAGGTGGCAAATTCCATGGTGAACTGGGCCTTGCCCTGGGTGCCGGAACGCAGCACCGTGGAGTAACCAAACATTTCCGCAAGCGGTACCTGGGCTTCAATGATGGACATGGGGCCTTCATCGGAGGAGCCCACGATCATGCCCCTGCGCTGGTTGATGGTACCCATGACGCTGCCCTGGAACTCGCTGGGGGTTTCCACCACCACCTTCATGATGGGTTCCAGCACCGTGGGCTTGGCCTTGGCGTAACCTTCAAGGAAGGCGCCGCGGGCTGCGGCCTGGAAGGCCATTTCCGAAGAGTCCACCGCGTGGGAGGCACCGTCGTTGATGACAACACGGACGCCGGTGATGGGAAACTCCAGGGAGGGGCCTTTGACCATGCAGGCCCTGAAGCCCTTTTCACAGGCGGGGATGAAGTTGGTGGGGATGGCACCGCCGGTGACGTTATTGACAAATTCGAAATCACCCTCTTCCAGGGGCTCCATGTAACCGGCCACACGACCGTACTGACCGGAGCCGCCGGTCTGTTTTCTATGGGTGTAGTTGAATTCTGCATGCTGGAGAATGGTTTCGCGGTAGGCCACCCGGGGTTTGCCCGTTTCCACTTCGGCCTTGTACTCCCGCTTCATGCGCTCCACATAAACTTCAAGGTGAAGCTCGCCCATCCCTTCAATGATGGTTTCCCCGGTTTCTTCATCCACAAAGGTGTTGAAGGTGGGGTCTTCCT
This sequence comes from Desulfobotulus sp., assembly GCF_034006065.1. Classification (NCBI taxonomy): domain Bacteria; kingdom Pseudomonadati; phylum Thermodesulfobacteriota; class Desulfobacteria; order Desulfobacterales; family Desulfobacteraceae; genus Desulfobotulus; species Desulfobotulus sp. The sequence continues at coordinate 24,336 of NZ_JAVETM010000009.1, forward strand.
TGGTGAAGCGATTGAGGGCTTTGGACATGTTGATCTGGGCCTTGTTATCCTTGGGAATGATGGAGAGGGAGATAACGGGCTTGGGTACAAACATGGAAGTCATGGACACGTTGATGGAGGGGTCTGCAAAGGTATCCCCTGAGGCGCAGTCCACACCGAAAATCGCACCGATCATGCCTGCGGGTACCTTATCAATTTCTTCCATCTGGTCGGCATGCATGCGTACAAGGCGGCCGATCTTGATCTTTTTGCCCGTACGGATGTTGATCACGGTGGAGCCTTTTTCCAGCATTCCCTGATAGACGCGGATATAGGTGAGCTGACCGTAGGCACCGTCTTCCAGTTTGAAGGCCAGAGCCACGGTGGGCTTTTGAATATCGGAGTCAAGAACAATGGGGGCTTCGGCATTGTCGAGATCCAGAGCTTCGTTGCGGACATCCGGAGGCGCAGGCAGGTAGGTGGTAACCGCATCAAGAAGAAGCTGCACACCTTTATTTTTATAGGCAGAACCCATGAACACCGGGGTCATCTGACGCAGAAGGGCACCGTTACGGATGGCCTCTACCAGCATTTTGTTGGTGATTTCCCCTTCTTCCAGGATGGCTTCGGTGAGCTCATCGGAGAAGAGGGAAGCTGCGTCAATGAGTTCTTCCCGTTTTTTCTTCGCCAGATCCACAAGCTTTGCGGGGATTTCTTCTTCCCGGATATCTTCGCCGTTGGGGCCGTCAAAGTAGAAGGCCTTCATGGCGATGAGATCCACAACGCCTTCATGGTCATTCTCAAGACCTACGGGGATCTGCATGGCCCAGGCATTGTGTCCGAGTTTTTCCCGAAGCTGGGAAATGACGCGGTCAGGGCTTGCGCCGGTGCGGTCGCACTTGTTGACAAAGGCGATGCAGGGCACGTTGTAGCGTTTCATCTGCTGATCCACGGTGATGGACTGGGACTGCACCCCGCCTACGGAGCAGAGTACAAGAATCGCGCCATCCAGAACCCGGAGGGAACGCTCCACCTCAATGGTGAAATCCACATGTCCAGGTGTGTCGATGAGGTTGATGTCATGACCCTTCCACTCGCAGAAGGTGGCTGCGGAGGCGATGGTGATGCCGCGTTCCCGTTCCAGCTCCATGGAGTCCATGGTGGCACCCACGCCGTCTTTTCCTTTAACGTCATGGATGGCGTGGATTCTTTTGGTGAAGAAGAGAATGCGTTCGGAGAGGGTCGTTTTTCCGGAGTCGATGTGGGCGCTGATGCCGATGTTCCGGACTTTCTGGATGTCGTATTTCATTTTCCCGAATCCTTGAGAAACAAAAAAGGGTTACGTGACCGACGGATGCCCCACCTGGGGTCACCGTGGTCGGAGCTTGCGCACAGCATAGAGCCGCTTTGTTTGGATTCCATCAAGATGAGCAGGAATAAAACAAAAAACCTTTTGGGTGCGGCGGCGACAGGAACCGCCCGCACCGGTCTTTGGCTGGCCGGGTTTGTGGGGGGGTTCGGAACCATAAAAAAATCATCATTTTTCCGTGAAAAGACTTCAAGGAAAAAGATGACCTTGAAACAAAATCAGCGTATTTTAATGATAATGCATTGATGTGTCAAATATTTTTTTGGTCGCACCCCGAGGGGCCGGGCTGGAAGTCAAAAGGCTTTTCACCGAAGTTTGACTTGTCCCCTCCTTTCTTCTAAAATCCGCAGGTTTTTTTGATGCAGTTGTTTTACGATCTGAAAAAATCCTTTCGGGGTGCGGGGTTTTACGGCATGGCTTTTTTTATGAAAAAAGAGGGGATCTGGCAGGGGATGCGGGCCATCTGGCCCATCTGTGTGGGATATTTCCCCTTAGGCCTTGCCTTTGGCGTACTGGCGGAAAAGGCGGGGCTTTCGGGCCTGCACATTTTTTTTATGTCTTTTCTCGTCTTTGCCGGTTCCGGGCAGTTCATTGCCGTGTCCATGCTGGATGCGGGGGCTTCGGCCCTTGCCGTGATTCTGACCACTTTCATGGTGAACCTCCGGCATCTGCTCATGTCCTCTTCCCTTGCGGTCTGGTACCGGGGAGAATCCCGCAGCCGTTTAAGTCTTCTGGCCTGCTTCATTGTGGATGAAACCTTTGCGGTGAACACAAGCCGTCTCAAGGCAGGAGCCTGGTCTTTGACATCGGCCATATCCGCAAGTTTTTTCGCCTATGCCGCCTGGGTGGGCAGCACCGTGCTGGGGGGGATTTTCGGGCGTTTCATTGCCCCTTCGGCCTTTGGCATCGACTATGCCCTCATTGCCATGTTCATCTGTCTTCTGGTGTTTCAGCTGAACGGCCTTCTCTATGTGCTCACCGGCCTTGCGGCTGCCCTTGCGGGAACCCTTGCCGCCCTTTTTATTCCAGGCAATGCCTTTATTGTGGTGGGTGCTGTGACGGGGGCCACGGTGGGGCTTTTTCTGAAGCGTCTGGCCCTGGCTTCGGGCAGGAAGGTGAGGGAATCATGAGTTCGGACTACCTTTTTCTGGTACTGGGCATGGGGCTTGTCAGTTTTCTGCCCCGCTGGGTACCCCTTTTTTTTCTGAGCCGCCGGAAGCTGCCCGCCCTTCTTGAGGAGTGGCTGGATCTGATTCCTGTGGCCATCCTTTCCGCTCTGCTGGTGCCCTATCTCATCACCTCCGGCACGCCACGGGTTCTGGATTTCATGCGGCCGGAGCTTCTGGTGGCATTCCCCACCCTCATGGTGGCCCTCTGGACCCGGTCTCTGGGAATCACCCTTGTGGCGGGCATGGGGATGTTCTGGCTTTTGGGAAAGACGGGCTGGTTTTGATATACAAAAGGAGAGAAGCCATGCAGACAGGAGACAGGGCCTGGTGTGAAAAGGTGGCGGAAGGGGCTTTGGTTCTGGGTTTCGACCTGAAGGATCAGGTTCTTTCCGCTCTGGCCCTTCATGCCACAAGCCTTTTGCGCTGGAATCAGAAGGTGAACCTCACGGCCATCACCGATCCCATGGAGGTCGCGGAAAAGCATGTGCTGGATTCCCTTGCCATCCTGCCCCATCTGCCCGCCTCGGGTTCGGTTCTGGACATGGGCTCCGGAGGTGGTTTTCCCGGTATGGTCATTGCCGTGATGCGTCCGGATCTGGAGGTTCTCATGGTGGACAGTGTGGAAAAGAAAATGGTCTTTGTCCGGGATGTGATCCGAACCCTTGGTCTGAAAAACGCCCGCGCCCTGCACCTGCGGGTGGAGACCCTTCCCGGCAGTGACATCGCTGGCAAGGGTTTTTCCTGTATCGTCTCCAGGGCCTTTACCGCACTGGATCGTTTTGTGGGGTTAAGTCTTCCCCTGCTGGCCCCGTCGGGGAGCATCCTTGCCATGAAAGGCCCGGAAGGGAGCGAAGAAACGGATCTTACCCTTGATCTCTTTTCAGATCTTGATATCAAGGAGCATGGCTATGCCCTGCCCTTTGGCGGAGGGGAGCGTCGGATTGTGGAGATCACTCCTTTGGGCCGGAAAGCAGGAACATGATTTAAGCGGATGATTTTTTTAGCCTTTCCTTGACATGCCGGAAGAAAATACCTTAGATAACCAGCTTTTACCATCAACACGGCAGCAACTGGAGGATTTTCCCGATGGACTATAAAAAAACCCTGAACCTTCCGGTAACGGATTTTCCCATGAAAGCAGGCCTCACCCAGCGTGAGCCTGTGCAGCTGGCGGACTGGGAAAGCCGGAACCTTTATGCCAAAATCCGTTCCGCCAGCGCCGGACGGCCCAAGTTCATCCTGCACGACGGTCCTCCCTATGCCAACGGCAATATTCATATTGGTACGGCTTTAAATAAGATTTTAAAGGATATCATTGTGCGTTCCCGGCAGATGGCGGGCTTTGACGCCCCCTATGTGCCGGGCTGGGACTGCCATGGCCTTCCCATTGAGCACAATGTGGATAAAAAACTCGGCAAGAAAAAGGAAAGCCTCAGCACCGTGGAAATCCGCAAGGAGTGCCGGGATTACGCCAGGGGGTTTCTGGACGTGCAGCGGGAAGAGTTCAAACGGTTGGGCGGCATGGGCGAGTGGGACAATCCCTATCAGACCATGGCCTTTGCCTATGAGGCGGCCATTGCAAAGGCCTGCGGTCTTTTTGCCTTGAACGGTGGCCTGTACCGGGGCAAAAAACCCATCCACTGGTGCTGCAGCTGCCAGACGGCTCTGGCGGAAGCGGAAATCGAGCACAAGGATGAACGTTCTCCTTCCATTTTTGTGGCCTTTCCCCTGAAGGCGGATCTTGGCCTTGAAAAGCCTGCGGATGTTCTCATCTGGACCACAACGCCCTGGACCATTCCCGCCAACCTCGGTATCTGTCTGCATCCGGATTTCACCTATGCGGCTGTGGATATGGGTAGCCGTATCCGCATTGTGGCCAAGGAGCTGGTTTCTGACCTCATGAAGACCTTTGGTCAGGAAAATTACGCCCTTGTCCGGGAATGGACGGGAAGTGAACTGGAGAATCTTCTTTGCCAGCATCCCTTTTATGACCGGCCTTCTCCCATCATGATGGGCGGGCATGTGACCCTGGAAGCGGGAACGGGCTGTGTACACACCGCCCCCGGCCATGGGGCGGATGACTACATCGTGGGGGGCCGCTACGGCCTTGAACCCTATTCGCCCGTAGAAGATAACGGCTGCTATACCGCAGAGGTGGGGGAAGAGCTGGCAGGGCTTTTTGTGTTCAAGGCCAATGAGAAGGTCATGGAAAAGCTCGCTGAGGCCGGTCATCTTGTGCATCGCATGGACATGAGCCACAGCTACCCCCACTGCTGGCGCTGCAAGAAGCCCGTGATTTTCCGGGCAACGCCCCAGTGGTTCATTTCCATGGAAAATAATGATTTAAGAAAAAATGCCCTGGAAGAAATCGACCGGGTGCAGTGGATTCCCAAATGGGGCCGGGAGCGGATTTTCGGCATGATCGCCAACCGTCCGGACTGGTGTGTCTCCCGTCAGCGTTCCTGGGGCGTTCCCATTCCCATGTTCTACTGTGCGGACTGCGGCAGCCTGTTCATGAACCGGGAAACCGTGGACCGGGTATATGAGACCTTCCTGGAGAAGGGGGCCGATGTCTGGTTTGAGCAGGAGGCCAGCCATTTTCTGGCAGGGGATGCAAAGTGCGCGGACTGCGGAGCCACCCATTTTGTGAAGGAAAGCGATATCCTCGATGTGTGGTTTGACTCCGGTGTCAGCCACATGGCCGTTCTGGAGGAAAGAAAGGAGGTGCTTTCCTGGCCTGCGGATCTCTATCTGGAGGGCAGCGATCAGCACAGGGGATGGTTTCACAGCTCGCTTCTCACTTCCGTGGGGCTTAAAGGCAAAGCGCCCTACAAATCCGTTCTGACCCATGGCTTTGTGGTGGACGGTGAAGGCCGCAAGATGTCCAAGTCTGTGGGCAACGTCATTGCGCCGGATAAGGTCATCCAGCAGCATGGGGCGGAGATTTTAAGACTCTGGGTGGCGGCTTCGGATTATAAGGATGATGTGCGCATTTCAGACAATATTCTGAAACAGCTTTCCGAAGCCTATCGCCGTATCCGCAATACCTGCCGTTTTCTCATCAGCAATCTCTATGATTTTGATCCTGTCAAAGATGCTGTGGCGGATGCCGCCCTCACGGAGCTGGACCGCTATGCCCTGCATCGTCTGGATAATCTGGTGGAGCGGGTGGAAAAGGCCTATGAAACCTATGCCTTCCATACCATCTACCATGGTCTGCACAACTTCTGCACCCTGGATCTCTCGGCCTTCTACCTGGATATTCTGAAAGACCGCCTTTACACGGAAGCGGCTTCCGGATCATTGCGCCGCAGTGCCCAGACGGCCATGTTCCGCATTGTGGATGCCCTGGTGCGCATGATGGCTCCCATCCTGCCTTTTACGGCGGAAGAGGTGTGGACCCATATGCCCCTGTGGCAGGACAAGGAGGAAAGTGTCCACCTTGCCCTCATGCCGAGGCCGCTGGGGCTTTCCGATGCAAGCCTGGTTTCCCGCTGGGACGGGCTCTCCCGCATCCGCTCCGAAGTGCTGAAGGTGCTGGAGGCGGCCCGCAGGGAAAAGACCATCGGTCATCCCCTGGATGCGGAGGTCTTTCTTGCAGCAAGAGGTGAGGCAGCGGCTCTGCTTGCAAGCTTTGATGTCCATGTTCTGCAGGATGTCTTCATCGTCAGTGCCGTCACCCTGAAGGAAAAAGAAGAAGGGTTGAGTGCTACGGAAATGGAAGGGCTTTTTGTGGGGGTAGGACGGGCTTTGGGCGAAAAATGTGTACGCTGCTGGGTGCGGGATGACAGTGTGGGAAGCTTTACCCATCACCCGGAAATCTGTTCCCGCTGTAAAAAGGCCCTGGAAGCCATGAACCTCGGGTAGACGGTTTTTATACTCCGCACGGTCATTTCTGAAACCAAGAGATGAACATCGTGGTAGTTTATTGCTTTCTGCCCTCACCCCCGGCCCCTCTCCCACAGGAGAGGGGAGAAAAAAGATATCCTCAAGGCTCCCTCTCCCACTGGGAGAGGGTTGGGGTGAGGGTTTCATTAAAAAAATCAGAACAACAGTCCAATTTTCAGATGTTTCACAGATGGACATCTGGAGTATAGGATGCACGGTCAGGGGAAGAAGATGCTTTCCTGACCCTTATGATGGTAAAAAGGGAGCCGGGTCTGCCCGGCTTCTTTGTCTTTCTCTGAAACCCTGAACCACAGGAAAGCCATGACCCGCCAAAGACTTCTTTTTCTTCTCTGGATAGCCAGTTGTGTGGTGATGCTGGATCAGGTGACCAAGCACTTTGTGCATACGGGCATGGTCTATGGCAGCGCCATTCCTATCATTCCCGGTTTTTTTGATCTGACCCATGTCCATAACCCCGGCGGAGCTTTTGGCTTTCTTGCGGGTCAGAATGCCCTGATCCGTAAAATTGTTTTTCTTTTTGTCTCCGGGCTTGCCACACTCATGATCCTGTTTTTCTATCACAGGACGCCCCAGGCCTTTTTATGGTTACGTACGGGCCTGGCCCTGATTTTCGGCGGTGCTGTGGGGAATATGGTGGATCGGATTCGATTTGGGTATGTGATTGATTTTTTTGATGTATATTGGAAAGGCTGGCATTGGCCGGCTTTTAATGTGGCAGATTCTGCCATCTGTATTGGCATGACGATTTTTGTTTTTCACGTGCTGTTTAAAAAGCTACCCGAAGGTTTTTAGCCTGTACGGGGTTTTCCCTGAAAAGGGCCTGCCGGGGTGGTATCCGCCCGCGTGCCTGAAAAAACAGTTTTTTTCATTGTCTTTCTCTGAAAGAGTTTTTTTCCATGGTGGAAATTCGTTATTCGGAGCTTACCGCAGCCTTGGAGCATCAGAAAAAGGAAGGCTTTTTTCCCGTGTATCTTGTGCATGGGGAGTCCTTTCTCTGCGATGGCGTCCTGCAGCGCCTTGTGGGAGCGCTTGGATCCGGTGATGGGCTGGAAACCCTGGACGGGGCCCTGGTTCGATTGCGAGAGGCTCTGGAAGAGATCAACACTTTTTCCCTTCTGAGTACGGGCAAGGTTGTGGCCTTGCTGGGTGCGCGGCTCTTTGATACGGACAATGAGGCCCAGGGCCTTGCGGAAAAAGCCAAAAAAGCCATGGAAAAGGGAAAAATTCCCCAGGCCATCCCCCCCTTTGTGCGTTATCTCGCCCTTAAGGGGGTGAGCCTTGAATCTCTGGTTCCCGGAGGTCGAAAAAAGAAAAAAGGAGAAGAGGATGAAGGCTGGATGCAGTCTTTGGCAGAGGCCTGCCTGGAAAGGGGAGTGAAGGTACCCGCCTCCATGGATGAGGGAGATCTTCTGCTCCGGTCCATGGAAAAGGGATTTCCCGCAGGACATTACCTCCTCATCACCGTGGATCAGGTGGACCGGCGTCGGGTTTTGTATAAAAAACTTGCCGCATCCGCCTGCGTGGTAGACTGCAGCGTACCTTCGGGGAACCGTCGCCAGGATCGGGAGGCCCGGGAAGAGATGATGCGGGCCTGTGTGGTGGGTGTGCTGGGAAAAGCCGGAAAAACCATTGATCCCAGGGCCGCGAGTCGCCTGCTGGAGCTGACGGGTTTTGACCTGCGCATGCTTTCTGCCAATCTTGAAAAGCTTGTGGATTTTGCAGGGAAACGCAAAGCCATTGTTCTTGAGGATGTGGAAGGGCTGCTGAAACGCACGCGACAGGACCCCATTTTTGTCTTCACTGGTGCGGTGGCGGATCGAAATGCAGCGGAAGCCCTCTCATCGCTCAGCGCATTGCTGGAGGAGGGTATGCATCCGTTGCAATTGCTCTCTGCCCTGATCAACCAGTTCCGGAAACTCATGATGGCGCTGGCCTTTCTCCAGTCTGCGGAAGGGGGGGCCTGGACGCGCCGCATGGCCTACGAGGCCTTTGTGAGCCGTGTACTGCCTTTGCTTCTGGAATATGAAGAAAATCTGAATCGGATGCGGGAGAGCTGGCAGCCCGAAGAGGTGAGAAAAATCAAAGCAACGGATCTTAGCATTGCAGGTAACGGAAAAAGTCCCTATCCCGTGTACCAAACCCTTTTGCGCGCAGAACGCTTCGGTTTTCCGGCTCTCTTGTCCGCCATGGGCCTGCTTGCGGAAGCGGATTTTGCCATGAAGTCCGGCATGGACCCTGCGGGAGTTCTGGAGTCCCTTGTTCTTCGCATGACTCTTAAGCCCGAAGAGACGGGTAACTGATCATCCTTTCGGCGGTGTGGGAAAGATCCACCCGCACGGATTTTATGCCATGGAGTGTTTATGCCGAAAACCAAAATTGTCTGCACCATAGGACCTGCCTGTGCTGACGTGCGGGTGCTTGAAAAGATGATCCTTGCGGGGATGCGTGTGGCCCGTCTTAATTTTTCCCACGGAAGCCATGACGACCACGCCCTTATGGTGGGTCGCATCCGGGAGGTTGCGGAAAACCTGGGTACGCCTGTGGCGATTCTGCAGGATCTCTGCGGCCCCAAGATTCGTGTGGGGAAACTGCCGGATACGGGGGTGCGGCTGGAGCCCGGAGCGGAGGTGGTGCTTTCCACGGACCGGAATGCGGATCCGGCCCTTGCCATTTCCGTGACCTACGAAGGCCTGGCCCGGGATGTATCTGTGGGGGATACCCTGCTGCTGGCCGATGGCATGATGGAGCTTCTTGTGCTGAAAAAGGGGGAAACGAACATTGACTGCCGGGTGGTGACAGGTGGGGTTCTGACCTCGGGCAAGGGGATTAACCTGCCGTCTGCGAGCCTCAACATCCCGGCTCTGACGGAAAAGGACAGGGAGGATCTTGTTTTTGGCCTGGGGTGCGGTGTGGACTTTGTGGGCCTTTCCTTTGTGCGCAGCGGGGAGGACATCCGGGAGGTGAAACGTCTTGTGGCGGCCCATGGTCAGGATACGCCGGTCATTGCCAAGATTGAAAAACATGAGGCCCTGGGCAACATGGCGGAAATTCTTGCTGAGGCCGATGGTCTGATGGTGGCCAGGGGAGATCTTGGGGTGGAGATTCCCCTGGAGAATGTGCCGGATATTCAGAAGGATCTGGTACGTATGGCCAATGAGGCGGGAAAGCCTGTGATCATTGCCACCCAGATGATGAAGTCCATGGTGGAAAGCCCAAGGCCCACCCGGGCGGAAGCCAATGACGTGGCCAATGCGGTTCTGGACGGTGCGGATGCCATCATGCTTTCCGAAGAAACGGCTATGGGTGCTTACCCCGTGGAGGCGGTGCAGTACATGGCCAAGATTGCCGGCCGTGCGGAAACCCGCTTTCCCCATGATCGTTACCGGAAAAAGCCCGAAGGCTGCGGTGTGCCCGAGTCCGTGGCCAGAGCTTCTGCGGTTCTTGCGGATGAACTGGATGCCGCAGCCCTTGTGGCTCCGACCCGCAGTGGTTTTACCGCAGCCCAGATTGCCCGCTTTCGGCCCCGTTGCCCCATCCTGGCCTTAAGTCCGGATGCCAGGGTGATCCGCAGGCTTTGTCTGCACTGGGGTTGTATTCCGAGGCTTTTTCCTGAGGTGAAAGACACGGATACCATGATCGAGAAGGCGGGAAATGCGGCCCTGGAGGCAGGGGTGGCCACAGAAGGCAGTCGTGTGGTGCTGACCGCAGGTCATCCGATCTGGCGACGGGGAACCACCAATATGGTGAAAGTCCGTATCCTGTAGCCAAAGGGCTGGGATTTCAGGGCGATTCCCCTTTGCCGAGCTTGCGGTTGAGTTCGGCAAAAAGGGCCTTTTGTTTTTCCTTTTGTTTTTTCTGGAAATTTTCAATCTCAAGATTCCGGTTTTGTCTGCGGGACTGAAAGGCTTCGATTTCCGTCGTCATCTCAGGGCCTTCATTTTTTTTGGGAAGGGCTTCAATGGCCTGCATGTCACGGATAAAAAGCCGTTCCGCACCGGCCTGTTCCACCCTTTCAAGAATCCCTGCTTTTTCCAGTTTGCGCACAAGAAAAAGCCCTTCTTCCGCGGATATATGGAGAAGGGCGCATACCTCAGAAACGTCCGGCGGGTTTCCTTTTTTCTGATAAGCGGTAATGCGTACGGCGGCAGCCAGGAGATGGGCGATTTCATAGGGGCTTTTTTCGTGCATGGCTTTGTTCTCCATAGGACCATGGCTGTGAAAGGGGAGGCAGGCTTCCAAAGAGCTGCCTTGACACAAAACCCGAGGAAGAGTATCAGTTCATGGGATTTTGTCAATGAGAATGCCTTGGTGTATGTTGTCGAAAATCTTTGATTTCAACAGGTTATTGCCTTGTGAAAATGAATGCCCTCCTCCATGGCAATGCATTCCGCCAAGCATCATCCTGTTGAATGCGTAGGGATATTTATTCAAATTGAACCCAGGTGAAGGAGATTCCATACCATGACGGAAATTGTTGATGTGCGTGCCCGCGAAGTGCTGGATTCCAGGGGGAACCCCACGGTTGAAGTGGATATCATGCTGGCCGGTGGCGCTACGGGCCGTGCGGCCGTACCTTCAGGTGCTTCCACGGGTATGCGTGAGGCCCTGGAATTGCGGGATGGGGACGCGGCTCTCTACCTGGGTAAGGGAGTACGTACTGCGGTGCGGAATGTGGTGGAACTGCTGGCTCCGGAGATTCTGGGCTATGATGTGACCGATCAGGTGGGGCTGGACCGCGCCATGCTGGAGTGCGATGGCACGGAAAACAAATCCCGTATGGGAGCCAATGCCATTTTAGCCCTTTCCATGGCCGCTGCCCGGGCGGGAGCCGATGCTTACGGTCTGCCCCTTTTCCGTTACCTGGGAGGCATTGCGGCCAATACCCTCCCCACCCCCATGATGAACATCATCAATGGAGGGGCCCATGCCAGTAACAGTCTGGACATTCAGGAATTCATGGTGATTCCCCTGGGAGCGCCCACCATGGCCGATGCGGTGCGCATGGGAGCGGAAATCTTCCATCACCTGAAAACCCAGTTGAAAAAACGCGGGCTCAATACGGCTGTGGGCGATGAGGGAGGTTTTGCACCGGATCTTGCCAGCAATGAAGAGGCTCTTTCCCTGATCATGGAAGCCATTGCTGCGGCGGGCTATACAGCGGGCAAGGATGTGGCCCTGGCCCTGGACGTGGCGGCCAGCGAGTTTTACAAGGATGGAGCGTACCACCTGGAAGGAGAGGGGCGTGTTCTTTCCTCCATTGAAATGATCGATTACTACGAGGGGCTTCTGGATCGCTATCCCATCGTTTCCATTGAAGACGGTCTTGCGGAAGAAGACTGGGAGAACTGGGCTCTCATGACCAAGCGCCTTGGCAAAAGGGTGCAGCTTGTGGGGGATGACGTGTTCGTGACCAATCCCGCCATCCTGAAAAAGGGCATTGAAGAGGGCATTGCCAATGCCATCCTCATCAAGCTTAACCAGATCGGAACGGTGAGCGAAACCCTGGAAGCCATTGCCATGGCCAAAAAAGCAGGGTACGCTACGGTCATTTCCCATCGATCCGGAGAAACGGAAGATACCTTTATCGCGGATCTGGCAGTGGGTCTCAATGCAGGTCAGATTAAAACCGGATCCCTTTCCCGCAGTGACCGTGTGGCCAAGTATAACCAGCTGATCCGTATTGAAGAGGCGTTGGGGGAAGCAGCGGTTTATGCGGGCAATGTTTTTCCCGGTAAGGCATGATGAAAAAAGGAATCCCGGGAAAGCACCTCAGGGCTTTTGCGGTGCAGGAGGCTTGCATGAAGGTTTTGGGCAAAGGGCTGGGGTTGGCCCTTATCCTGTTGCTCATCCCCTTATCTGCAACGGCCTTTGTTCCTGATGGGACGCATCTGGTGGACCTGATGGTCCGAGCCATGGGACCTGCCAAGAAAGTGCGCCTGGACGTCCAGCTGGAAATTCAGGGAGCTGATCCGGCAAAGCCCCATCTGGTGCAAGAGAGTCTTTTGTTCAAGGTGCCTGAGGCTTTCCGGAGCGAGACCAGAGATGGTCGCCGTGTGCGCCTGGGTACGGAAAAGGGCGATTTTCTGCTGGTGCTGGATGGAAAAATTATCCGAGAAACACCAGGGCTTGAAGATCTTTTCTATGTGGTGCTGCTGATTCGAAATCAAGACGCCCTGATTTCTTTTTTTGAAAACCTCGGCATGGACATGGAAAAGACCGGGCTGACCCGTTACGGAGGACGGATCTGCTACCGGTTGGGTGCAGAGGAAGGTACGCGGCTTCTGATTGATAAGGAAAGTCTTCGTCCTCTGGCCCTTACCCTTGCCCAGTTGGGGGAAGGCGGGGGCATGCGGGAGGTCACCTTCCGATACTGGGACTGGCAAGTGAGTTCCGGTGCGGCCTGGCCCCTTCGCATTGAGATCCTTGGGGGAGAAAAACGACTGCTGCAGGCCATGCTTGTGCAGGAAGTGAAGCCGGAGGTCTTTTCTGATGGGCTTTTTTCTGCGGCGAATCTGCGGATGCAGTATTCTTCTTCGAAGCCTCCCTCTCCGAAGGCGGAATCAGATCCCCTCCTGGAAATTGAAGAAGGTCTTGAGCGTTTGCGCAGGCGTTATGATTAAGGGGCTGGCGAAGACCGTTTTGCGGCTTTTTATACCTCATTTTTTAAGCTGGGAATATTATGGGTAACAATAGCACAAAGTATATTTTTGTAACCGGCGGTGTGGTTTCTTCCCTGGGAAAAGGGCTGGCGTCGGCTTCCATCGGCGCTTTGCTGGAAAGCCGTGGCCTGCGTGTCACCATCCAGAAACTGGATCCCTACATCAACGTAGACCCTGGAACCATGAGTCCCTTTCAGCATGGCGAGGTCTTTGTAACGGACGATGGGGCGGAAACCGACCTGGATCTTGGGCACTATGAACGCTTTATTTCCGTGCGTATGACCCGATTCAATAACTTCACCACGGGAAAAATTTACAATGCCGTGATTCAGAAGGAAAGGCGGGGTGAATATCTGGGGGGCACCGTGCAGGTGATTCCCCATATCACAGACGAGATCAAGGAAAGCATCCGCCGTATTGGGCGGGATGTGGATGTTGCCATCATTGAGATTGGTGGGACCATCGGGGATATCGAAAGCCTGCCCTTTCTCGAAGCCATCCGTCAGATGCGGGCGGATGAAGGCAAGAACAATGTGCTTTATATCCACCTGACCCTGGTGCCCTATATCGCCACGGCAGGGGAGCTCAAAACCAAGCCCACCCAGCACAGTGTCAAGGACCTCCGGGCCATCGGGATCCAGCCCGATATTCTTTTGTGTCGGACGGATCGCCTTTTGAGTGAAGAGCTGAAACGTAAAATCGGTCTTTACTGCAATGTGGGCGGAGACTGCGTGATCACGGCCAAGGATGTGGACTGCATCTATGAGGTGCCCATTGTCTATCATCAGCAGCGTCTGGATGATAAGATCTGTGAGCTTCTGGGTATCTGGACGCGAGCCCCCCGTCTGGAGGCCTGGGAGCGCATTGTCAAGGGTTTCCGTCATCCGGAAAGCGATGTCCGCATCAAGATTGTGGGAAAATATGTGAACCTGGCGGATTCTTACAAAAGTCTCAATGAATCCCTCGCCCATGCGGGCATTGCCAACAGTGCAAAGGTGATTTTCGATTTTGTGGATTCCGAAGAACTGACGTCGGAAAATGTTGCGGATCGTCTGTGCGATGGCGATGGCATTCTGGTGCCCGGCGGTTTTGGTAAACGCGGAGTGGAGGGAAAAATTCTGGCGGCCCGTTATGCCCGGGAACAGAAGATTCCTTACTTTGGTATCTGCCTTGGGATGCAGGTGGCGGTGATTGAATATGCCCGGAATGTGGCGGGTCTGGAAAAGGCCCACAGCACGGAGTTCGTTCCCAATACCCAGGATCCTGTGGTGCATCTGATCAAAGAATGGCTGAATCCCCGGACAGGTGAGCTGGAGCAGCGTGATATCACATCGGAAAAAGGGGGGACCATGCGTCTGGGCGCTTACCCTTGTGTGCTTCAGGAAGGAAGCATGGCTTTCCGAGCCTATGGTGAAAGGGATATTTCCGAGCGTCACAGGCATCGTTTCGAGTTTAACAATCAGTATCTGAAGGTTCTGGAAGAGGCAGGGCTGATTTTTTCAGGCATGTCTCCGGACGGAGGGCTTGTGGAAATGGTGGAGGTGGGAGAACATCCTTGGTTTGTGGGATGTCAGTTCCACCCGGAGTTCAAATCCCGTCCCATGGCAGCGCATCCCCTGTTCCGGGATTTCATTGGTGCGGCCCTGGCTAACAAACGCTCCGTATAAAGCCGAACAAAAGGCTGCTTTTGAATGGGCCCGTGGCAAGAGGCCTGCCCCCTTTCCAACAGGTATTACCGTTTTCTGGTCAGGTTCACGGGCTGGAAACGTCTGGCATTTTAAAAAATCCGCAAGCCAACCATGATATGGGGTTTGGCTTGCGGATTTTTTATCCGCCGGGCATGTGGCAGGATCTTTAAGGAAGTGGGATTGGGATACTCGGGCAATGATTTTATGAAAATAAAAAAGCGATCGTCCCACATGAAAACAAGGGGACGATCGCCAGAATTTTCTAGGATTTTGAATTAACCCAGGGGAACAACCTTGTCAGCAGCCGGACCTTTCTGGCCGTTAACAATATCGAACTGAACCCGCTGACCTTCCTGAAGCGTTTTGAATCCGCTGGTCTGGATTGCAGAGAAGTGTACAAACACATCCTGACCAGAATCGGTAGCGATAAAACCAAAGCCTTTTGTCTCATTGAACCATTTTACAGTGCCTTCTGCCAATTTCTTCTCCTTAACGTCTGTGTGGATCTAAAGTGGTGCTCAGAATTGGCAGGGATTGGATTCGCACACAATCCTTGGATCGTTTGCTGCCC
Organism: Desulfobotulus sp.; assembly: GCF_034006065.1. Classification (NCBI taxonomy): domain Bacteria; kingdom Pseudomonadati; phylum Thermodesulfobacteriota; class Desulfobacteria; order Desulfobacterales; family Desulfobacteraceae; genus Desulfobotulus; species Desulfobotulus sp. The sequence goes on from NZ_JAVETM010000009.1 coordinate 39,680, forward strand.
ATTTTTTTTCCGCCAACAGCATTGCACCTGTTGAATGTGAAAATCCTAAAGAATTGTGGATTCCCTGTCAATGATTATTTTTTAAAACCTGGAGAGATTCATGGGCTGTATTTTCATGGCCGGGGAAAAAGGTCCCTTGGGTGAACGGGGCCCGCGCTGCCTCAGGCTTTTCAGAACCTTAGGGGAGATCCGGAATGAGGATGTCTTCCCTGGGATGGCTTAAAAAAAGTCCAAACTGGCTTGATAGGAGAGGGGGGGGAGGAAAGTCAGGTTTCTGATTTCAGGCTGGCTATGGTAATGCCAAGGGTCCGCTGTTCTGAGGGGGAGATGGTGATGGCATCGTTGAGTCCGTTTTTGATCTGATCAATGGCTTCGGGCAGATCGATGCTTGTGGAGTGATCGGAAAAGCGGAAATCAAAGGGAAGGGTCAGGAGAAAGGTCTGTTCCTGGTTGTCGGGAAAAACAATATGGATATCCGCTTCTCCTTGCAGGATATCCGTTCCTTCCTGGAGGATTCTGGCCTGAATCAGTGTGCAGCTGAGATGAGCGGGAATATCCGCGTCCGCAGCAATGAGTCCGCGCAGACGCAGCAATATCTGGGAAAAAAGATCAGAAAGGAAAACCTCTTCCATGGCATTGCGGTCAATGCCGCATTCGGAGTGGAGAAGATCGCCGATCCGGATATGTCTGTGCTGCAGGTGTAAGGCCTTTTGCCTGGAAAGGGCCTGATCCACCTGACGCGGTGTGGCCAGCCCTTTTTCAATGAGCAATTCACCAAAACGCGCCGTGAGGGGAATGTGTGTCATGCCGATGCACAGAACCATAGAAACGCTCCTGCCCGACCCCAGGTCTCAGTCGGTGTTTCCGTGGAAGGATTGGTGCAGCATGTCAGCGGATGATGAAGAAAAGACCGCTCTGCTGACATGAAGGACATTTATGCTGGACTGGGAATGCGTTCTTCGGGATTGCCCTTTCGTCTGCGAATGACATGGCCTGCAGCCGCCGAGGGGCGAGTGGGGAGGGAGTCCCGAAGCCCTGGAGCCGGTGATGTGCTTTTGAGGTTTTCTTTGATCATACGGGATAACTGCGCTTCGATGCGTGCTTTTTTGGCTTTGTCCATGATGTGATGTATGTATCCGATGTTTGTAAGAGGCTGATAATATTTATTTTGCGATGAAAAAAAGAGTCTGCGCCACAGGAATACCCGTTGCAGAATACAAAAAAAGAGGTCTTTTGCGGGAAACCCTTTCAAAAGCCTCTGCTCTTTGGGGCTCTGGTACGGCTGACGTAACAGAATAAAATTATATCCAAACTCAAATGAATTCAATAAAAATCGTAAAATAAATTTTTAAATTTTTCATTTCAGATGCGGCCGGATCTTTTTTCTGTAAAAATCATCTTTTTTTACAGTTTGTTATCGTGTTGTGTGTTAAGGTAGGTGTCCTTTCGAAAAAATGATAAAAAATAAAAAATCATTTTTGTCTGTGGATAAAAGAATCGGATGAGGGGAACCCTTATTATGAAAACATTGTCGTTTCAAAGGATGCGCGGCTGGGCTTTTTTGGTCTGTGGCCTTCTGGTGCTGGGGTGGGTAGGTCTGGTCCTGGGGATCCCCTGGGGACTTCGGTATGTGCTGGAAGAAAAAGTGGCAGCTCAGATTGGCCAATCTGTTTCCGTGGGAAAAATTCGTTTTTCACCGTTGCGTTTTTCCCTTGATATCCAGGATCTCTATCTGGGTGACCCCGAAAAACCGGGAATGCATCTGGGACGGCTGGCTGTCAATGTGGGAATCTGGCGCAGCCTTTTTTCCTGGCAGTTAGTGATTTCAGGGCTTGATATTGAAAGGCCCTTTGTCCATGTCCGCATGGATGGGGCGGGTGAGTTGGAGGTGGGGGGAATTGGGATCCGGGCGGGTGAAGGAGAAGAGAACGAGGGGGAGGGCGCAGAAGCGAGTGAAGGTGAGAAAGAAGAGGGGCTTTTTCCCTTTCTCATTCAGAGGCTTGACCTCACCGAGGGCCGGATTTTTTTTCAGGATGCGGGGCGTAGTTTTACTGAAGAGCTGACGGATATGCGTTTGCGTGGTCTTCTTCTGGACACAAAGCCTGGCAGGAGGGGAAGGCTGTGGGGAGGATGGCGGGTACAGAGCGGGGGCACTTTTTCCCTGGATCTGGGACTTGGATTGAATCCTCTTTTCATCCGAGGACATGCTGGGGTGGGAGGGTTGGGTCTGCCGGTTTTTACGCCTTATATTCCGGATCTTTTTCACGGAAAGCTGGCTTCCGGACTTTTTTCCATGGGAATGGACATCCTTTTTGAAGATTATATTTTTTCCGTCCCCCACCTGAAAGGGCATGTTTCGGATCTGCGCATCCGCCATACGGATGATCAACCTTTTTTGGATATGAAGACTCTGCGGTTTTCCGGTGGTCCCCTTGCGCCCCTTGCCCAGGTCTATCAGATGGAAACAATTCGTTGCGAGGAGCCGCGGGTTTATCTGGAGCGTACGGTGGAAGGTATCCGATTGCCCCTTGTCCTGGATGCAGGAACACCGGAGGTGGGGGATGGGGGGGGCGTAGCCGAGGCAGCTCCTTCCCTTGTCCTTGAGGAAGGCGGAAGGTCAGAAATTTTCTGGGCATTGAACCGCTTGATTCTTGAAAATGGACAAATCAGCTGGACAGATCCTTTCACCCGGGATGGACAGAATCAGGCTTTTTCCGGGAATGTGAAGGATTTTCGCCTCGAAGCCCAGGGGTTTTCTGCCGAGGCGGGGAAAAGGGGACGCATTCTCGGCGCTTTTGCCATGCAAAGCGGAGGGCGCTTTGCATGGGATTTGGCCTTGGGATTGGATCCTCTTTTTGTCCAGGGACGCACCCAGGTTCAGGAGCTTTTTCTTCCGGTTTTTTCTCCTTATTTTCCGGAGTCATTTGAGGGCCACCTGGATTCAGGATTTTTTTCACTCACAGGTGAGATTCTCATGGAAGGAGACTCCTTTTCCATTCCCAAGCTTGAGGCGGGTCTTTCGGAGCTGACCCTTCTCCAGGCAGAGGGGCAGCCTTTTTTTCGTATGGATCATCTTTTGTTTTCAGGCGGTCCGTTGGAACCTGAAAAAAGAATCTTTCATGTGGAAAAAATTCATCTTAAAAACCCTGCGCTTCATGTGGAGCGGTTTTCCCATGGGATACGTCTGCCCTTTGCGATGGAGAAAGAGACACTGGAACCCGGAGGCGCAGGCGCTGGGCCAGAGACCTCAGCAAAGGATAGCGAGGAGGACTTACCGGTTTTGGGTTTGGATTTAAGGCATTTTGCCCTTTCCGGCGGTAAGATTCATTATACGGATCATGTCTTGAAAACGCCTGCATCTCTTGTTTTGGAGGATCTGGATTTTGATCTTCAGGATGTGGTTCTGCCCGGTGAGGGCGTTATGCCCTGGCATGTCTCCATGGCTGTGAATCAGGAAGGAAGGCTACGCGGGGCAGGAACTGTGACACTGAACCCTGTTTCTTTATCCGCAGATGTCTTTCTTGAAAAATTGGGGCTGAAGGCTTTTTCTCCTTATCTGGAAACCTATGCAGGGGTAGTCGCGTCCAGGGGCCAGGCGCGGTTTTCCGGTAAACTGGATTGGGATGAGAACCAGGGATTCCGTATGACGGCGGCCGCAGGGCTGGGAGATCTTGTTGTTTCACGAAAAAAGGAGAGGGAACCCTTCTTACGGGTTGATCATCTAGAGGTTCTCGGTGTGAGGTTTGGGGAAAATCCGCCTATGCTCTGCATGGAAGATGGGCTGCTTCGGGGGGCAAAAATACGGGTGGACAGGGATGCGGAAGGCATGCGGCCTTTCTGGGTGGCAGAAGGTTCTGAAAAAACGGAGCCGGAAAAGGAAGGGGCCGGACCAAAAGAAAGGGCGGAAGACCCAAAAGACGCGTTTATTTTTTGTCTGCAGAATTTTCGTATGGCGGATAATGTCTTTCATTTTTACGACAGAGCCGTTTCTCCGGTTTTTCATACGGAAATTTCTGATATCCGAGGTGCTTTACAGGGGCTGGATACGGGCAATCCGGAGCGGGTTTTCATCCTTGATATGAAAGCCCTTAAAGATGGACAAAGTCCTGTTTCCCTGAATCTGAGGGGTAAAATGGCGGATGTTTTCGGAGCCACCACCCTGGCTTTGAATCTGGATGATTTTGAACTGCCAAGTCTTTCTCCCTACAGTCGAACCCATGTGGCCCGTCCCCTGGAACGGGGAAAAATGCGAATGCGCCTGGACTGGCGGGTGGAGGACAGTCGTCTGGATATGACCAATCACCTTCGCATCGAGGGATTGCGTCTGGGCGCAAGGGTTCCGGATTCGGACGCTCCCAATCTTCCCCTGGGATTGGCCCAGGCCCTCCTGGAAGACAGGCATGGGGTGATCCAGATCGATCTACCTGTGGCAGGGCGGGTGGATGATCCGCAATTCCGCATAGGTCCTACATTGTGGCGGGCTTTCACCGGGCTTGTGGTGCGCATGGCGGCGTCGCCCTTCACAGCCCTTTCCGGTATTGGGAGCGGGGCTGCGCGTTCGGAAGTGCTTTTTGAGCCCGGATCTGTGCAATTGGATGCACAAAACCGTGAAACGCTCAGGGTCCTGGGGCAAAGCCTCCGAGACAGGCCTCGCCTGCAGCTGGAGATAGGGCCTGTAACAGGTCCCGAAGACACGGAAGCTTTGGCCGCAGAACAGCTGGAAGCAGAAATTACCGCTCATATGGTCAAAGGCATGCACAGAGAAAAGATCATCGAGCTTCTCTACCAGGAGAAAACGGGAGAAAAGCCGGAAAGCCTGGATTCTGCCATGGAAATCCTCCGGGCCATGGAGCCTGTGGATGCGGGCGTACGCATGCGCCTTGGCCGGGAGCGGGCCCAGTTGGTTCGTAAGGTGCTTTCCGAAGAGGAGGGCGTTGAAGGCGCAAGGCTCTTTATACGGGAGGCAGGGATCCATGGGAGCCCTTCCGTACAATTTTCTCTGGGTATAAGATAACGATGCCTTGACAAATCCCTACGGGATACACATAGTAGACCCATAGGAAACAGGCCATGAAAAAATGCTGGATCTGCCAGCTTGGTTTGTCTTCTTTGAGAATCGGGGAACGGAAAGGGTACCGTCTGAGATGTTTTCAGCGATTGGCGGCGAAGCGCCGCACCTTCCTTATATAAACTGGCCCACCGCCCTCCAATGAAGGGCTTCTTCTTTCAGCTTACCTACCTGTGGGTGACCATTTCCGTTCCCAATGTTTTTTCCGTGATCCCCGAGGATCACGTTAGAAACCCCCGAATCCTGGAATTTTCAAGGGTTCGGGGGTTTTTTTATGGTTACCAGGCCTTGGAATCGGGCACCTGGTTTTGCATTTTTAATAGGCTGGAATGGGGCGTTTATCGTTATCTCCGTGCTTCGGGCGCAAAAACAAAGCCTCCCCCCTTTTCATCCCAGTCCGCTTCACACCAATATCCCAGCTCCGCAGCCTTCTGAAAGACAAGGGGAGGGTTGAATATGGGACGGCCATCGGGACCGGGGCTGAGCAGTTCTTCAAGCTGGGCGAGTTCCTCGTCGTAGACGAAGACAACGATATCTTCCGGTGCTTTCTGGCTGAAACGGGCGTGGAGCAGTTCTTGTAAGGTATCGTAAAGCATGTGGGTCTCCTGCATCTCCCATAAGGGAGGAAAAGGGGTTTGGGCCGGGGCCTGCCAGAAAATAAGGCACAAAGCGTGTCATGCAGGCCTGGGGCCGTTGTGGTTTTTGAGCCAAAACGATGCTTTTGGAGTCGACCGTATGGTCTTTCAATTCAAAGGGCGAATATAGCCACGCCTCTTTGCCCTGTAAAGGGAGACAGAAGGCGGGAGTGCGGTTTCCATCAGGATTTTATCCCCATGCATCCGAAACTGGAGGGGGCTTTCATCTCAATCCAGCAGTCTGCGCACCGCGCCCGCCAGCTGGCTTCTTGTGAAGGGCTTCATCAGGTAGCTGCGTATGCCCATGCTCTCAAGGATGGGGGGAGAAACAGCTTCGGAAAAACCAGAACAGAGCAGAATGGGAAGGTCGGGTCGTATGGCCAGGAGGTGCTGGGCAAGGGTGGCTCCTGTCATGCGGGGCATGACCTGGTCAAGGATGGCAAGGTCAAAATCCTGGGGGCGCTCCATGAAAAGGGTCAGGGCTTTGTCCGCCTTTGAGGCGGTGGTCACGGCATACCCCAGTTCGGAGAGAATTTCCGCCGCAAGGTTGAGGAGTTCCGTCTCGTCATCCACAATGAGGATGCGTTCAGTTCCCCGGATACAGGCATGAATGATCTGTTCCGGAGCGGCACCGGTGCTTGCCGATGTCATGGGCAGGTAGATGCGGAAGGCGCTGCCCTTTCCCGGCGTACTATCCACCTGGATGACGCCGCCATGGCGTCCCACAATCCCATGGCTGATGGAAAGTCCCATGCCCGTTCCTTTTCCCTGGGGTTTGGTGGTGAAAAATGGATCAAAGATGCGGCTGAGGTATTCGCCAGGAATGCCGGTGCCCGAATCCCGGACCTGGAGTTCCACATAGGATCCCATGCGAAAAGATGGATCCGAAGAGGCAAAGGCGGCATCCACGTGGACGGGTCTGAGGCGTATATGGATGGTGCCCTGATTGTCCATGGCATAAGCGGCATTGGTGCAGAGATTCATGACAACCTGATGGATCTGGGTGGGATTGCCGAGGATGGGCAGGGGGCTGGGGCCATGGTCAAACTGGATTTCAAGGCTGGGCGGAAGACTTGCGCGCAGAAGTTTTAAGGCGTCTTCGGTGATTTCCACCATGCACAGGGGGCGCATGTCCTGGTTGTTGCTGTCCCCTCTGGAAAAAGAAAGGATCTGACGGACCAGGTCCGAAGCCCGGGTGCAGGCGGCGATGGCTTTTTCCATAAAAGCGCTTGCCTCGCACCCTTTTTGCAGCCTGGAGAGGGCAAGTTCCGTATATCCCAGAATTCCTGAAAGAATGTTGTTGAAATCATGTGCAATGCCACCTGCTAGGGTTCCGATGGCTTCCATTTTCTGGGATTGCAGAAGGCGATTTTCAAGCTCCTTCATCTGGGTGATGTCCCGCAAAATGAAAATGGCCTGGGGTTTCAGGTTGCGTCCCTGATAGGGGTAGCCTGCCACGTCAATGTGTCTGAGACCCCACTTGGGAAAGGACCAGGCAAAGCGGAAGCGAACCGTTTCTCCGGCCAGGCAGCGTTCCAGGGGATTTTGGAGTTTGCGTTTGAAAAGCTCAGGGTCTGTGACCAGAGCGATGTTTTTTCCCGCAAGTTTTTCCGGTTGGGTGTCAAAGGCGTCGGCGCAGGCGCGGTTGACCATAACAAAGCAGAGATCCTTGTCAATGAGGGCAACGGGATCCTGGGAAGCCGCCACAACTCCCTGGTATTCGAGAAGTTTTTCTTCGGTTCTCTGGCGTTCTGCAATTTCTTCCCGAAGACGGCCCAGGGAAGTCATCAGAGCTGCGTGGTTTTCTTTGAGATCGGAAAAAAGGGCTGCATTGCGCAGGGGGGCCAAAGCCTGACGAAGCATGGCAGCCCCCAGGCGCAGCTCGGCGTCCTGGAAGGCGTCTCCTCGGGCTTTTTTTCCGAAAAAAGCAAAACCTGTGAGTTGATCGCCATCAATCATGGGAAAGAGCACTTCCATATTCATGCGGCAAAGGAGGCTGATGAGGGCCTGGGGAGCGGAGGTATGCTTCTGGATATGGGCTGGCCAGGGGAAGGGAAGTTCCCTTGTGGAAAAAAAGAGGGTGCGGGGCGGGGCGTTGTCGGGAATGCCATTTTCCGCCATGCGAATGAAGACGTTCTCTTGACTGGGGTCTTTGAGGTAAAGGAGTCCGGGATTGGCGGTGAGGTAACCTGCCAAAGAGAGCAGTATTTTTTTGCCGATGGACGGGGCTTCGAGGTCTGCGATGAGCGAGGCTGTGGTTTCTTCCAGAAGGGCCAGTTCAAAAACCTTGCGTTCCAGTGCTGCTTTGCGTTTTTCAAGGTCCTTTTGTGTATGAAGATGGTTCAGAGCCAAACCGGCTAAGGCCGCAACTCTTTGAATGAATACTTTTTTATCTGAAATCTCTTGTCCCGTGGTGTCTGTGCAGGCCAGCAGGGCCAGCAGGGTTTTGCCGAATCCGATGGGAATGAGGTGGGTGGCGGGCCAGAGTTCAGGGGGAGCAGGGACCAAAGCGCCGACTAAGAGGGATTCCAGTAAAGGGGGCTCGGGGTGAAATTCGGAAAAGGGCGCTGTGGATTGTCCGGGGTCTGGCCCCGGAAAGTGGAAAACATGGGGGAAATCGGGTTGGGGAAAGCCCAGGCGTATCGCCATTCCCGTATGTTTTTGAAAAAAAAAGCGGAGCAGATTCTGGAAGTCCTCAAGGGAGTCCGTCTGCCCGAGATTTTTGACAAAGGTAACCACCGCATCGTCTGGCGGAGACATTGCCGCAGGGGGGGGCGTCATGGACCATCCTCATTTTTTAGCGCAAAACTGGCAAGCCCTTTTTCCATGGAATCAAAGTGGAAAAAAAAGTCGTCCATGTCCAGCAGGGTGAAAATACGTCTTACCTGGGGTTGCATGCCGCAGAAGCGGAGATCGCCCTGTTTCTTACGGATGTTCCCGATGGCACCGATGAAACAGCCCATGCCTGCACTGCTGATGTAATCAATGTTTTCCACACAGAGCAGGATCATGGGCAGAGATGCTTGGCTGAGTTCCTGCAGAAGGTTTTCCAGAGTGGGGCTGGTGTCGGCATTGAGGACGCCCTGGAGATGGATCACTTCCACGTCTTTGATTTTTTGTCTCCGGATTTCGAGCATGGTGACCCTCACAGAAATAAAACACAGCATGACTTGCCTTTGGCGCTGGGGCAAGGATGGGGCTCAGCCTTGCCTGGTAATATACCGGCGCATGGTCAGTCGGTTTGGTTTTCCAGGTTCGTTTTCATAGTGTACCTCATCCATGATTTTTCGGATGAGATGAAATCCCAGCCCCCCGGCCTTGGGGTGCAGACGCAGGGCTGCCATGTCCATGGGCTGAATCTGGGACGGATGAAAGGCGCGCCCCTGTTCTCCCTCATCGGTGAGGACAATGGTGACCGCCTGGGAGGAAATGTGGATTTCTGCTTCGATCAGTGGGTCTCTGTGCGTGTTTCCGTAAGCATGGCGAATGACGTTGGTACAGGCTTCATCCAGAGCAAGGGCGATGTCGTCCGCCGTTTCCCGGGCCAGGCCAGGGATCACAGCCGTGGTATTTTGGGTGAATCTTCGGATCAGTTCAAGCTGCCGGGTTTCTGCGGGAAAAAGAATTTTGATCCGCAACTCCCTTTCCATGCGTATGCGGCGGAGCTCCTCATGACTGATGCCTAAGGCCTGACCCTGGGCTTCCAGAAGAAGAAGAGGATCGTCTGAAAAAAAGGATGGGGCATGCATGCCGGACTCCTTCATGAAAACAGACATTCATGGAACAAAACGAAGGATCACCAAGGTGGTGTCGTCGTCTGGAATGGTATGGCTGCGAAAGGCTTTAATCTCGGCGATCAGATGCTGGACCAGGGCCTGGGCGCTGGGATGGGGCTGGGCCAGGATGGTCTGGATACGCTCTTCGCCAAAACGTTCTCCTGTCGGAGAAAGGCTTTCACTGAGGCCATCGGTATAGGCCAGGAGACAATCACCCGGTTCAAAGGATAGCCTAAGGCTTTTGAGGCGCATGTCAAATGCTTTTTGATGGAGATGGCAGAAGGGATAGCCCTGGGGTTTGAGGCGGAGGATGCTCTGGGAGTCTTTGCGGAGAAAGAAGGGATCATGCCCCGCAGAAACCAGCGTAAGGCAGCGTGCCTGGGTATCCACAAGAAGGTAGCCCAAGGTGAGAAAGTGGCGAGGGCCCATGGCCTCAGGAAGGGTGCAGTTGAGGGTTTTGAGGAGTTCTTCGGGTTTTTCCAGAAGCTCGGGAAAGGCCCGGATGAGGATGCGGGCGGCGTTGGCGATGAGGGCTGCGGGTATGCCTTTGCCCGAAGCATCTGCCACTACGGCCGCCATACGGTAGGCATCCAGAGGGAAAAAATCGAAATAATCCCCGCTGACTTCCAGGGCCGGTTCAAAGGAAAAGGCCACATCCAGCAGAGGTATAAAGGGTGGTTTCTGTGGAAGCAGCGCTTTCTGTATGGCTGCGGCAGCCTGAAATTCCCCCTCCATACGGGCTTTTGCGGCTTTTTCATGCAGGCCCTGGCGTATGGAAAGCCGCATGGTATTCATGGCATCCACAACGATATCCAGCTCATCGGGAGATTTGGGGGTTCTGGATCGGCCATGGAGGATGAGAGGGGTTTCAAGACGGTCCAGATTCATGGCCTGGGCGTAGGCGGCCATGGTTTTCAGATGCCGTGTGATGAGAATCTGGATAACCCAGAGGAAAAAGAGGCTGATCACCATGAGGTCCACGGCCCTGATGGCAAAAATACGCAGGGCTCTGGCCTGAATTCTCTGGGCAGGTTTCCTGGGATCCATGATGACCGAGAGACTGCCGATACTGAAGGAAACGAGACCTTCGGGCTGAAATAAAGGATAGGTGCGCTGCACACCTTGGGGTGGAGCGAGGCCTTTTTCCACAAGCAGTCTCTGGTGTTCATCATAGACCGCCACATGAACCACATCCGGAATATTGCGGATTCCGTCCAGAAGTAAAGGGATGTCCCTTTCGCCCATGTCCCAGACCATGGCGGACAAGGCTTCGGTGTAGGTGGTGCCGATCTGGTCAAGGGTGCTGTGCATGCGGGCATGTTCGCGTTTTTGTTCCTGCAGAACCAGGGCAAGGGTGGATCCCAGGGTGATGAGGACGGCAAGGACCATGACGTAAAAGGAGAGGCGTAAGGAAAGGGAGAGGGGACGGGGCATGGAAAGCCTCCTTGCGGTCCTTGGAAAGCGCCCTTGAAATGGTATGGCCGTTTTTAAGGGTGAAGCAGAGACATGGGTGTATGAATTATGCTTAACATCCTGAAATCCTTAGAGTCAAGTCCCATCATGAAAAAGAGGTGAGGTTGTGGGAGGCTTCTTTGTGAATTTTTTGTGCCTTGACAAGATTCTTTCCATGCATGGGCAGAGGGCAGAGGGCAAGCAAAGGCTTGTCTTTTTATGCTCGAAGGCCGGGATTTACTGAAGAATTTTTCTTTGGATCGGTGTTCGCATTCGTGATATGGTCGTGTCACGCAAGGAAGAGAAGGTCTCTTCAAAGGAAAAGACTTTCAGATATGCTGAATGGATTCAGGGCCATCCTTTCCTGACGCGGCGCATGAATCCGGAAGAATTCCAGGTGCGGGCCATGGGGATTCTCCGGATGAAAAAATCAGGGTGTCAGCCCGGCGCGTGCATGGGCGTAAGGGAAAAGAATCCTGGGTGCGGTATTGTGAGGTATCCTGTTTCCCGATCCACGGAGGCTTTGCTCCACCCTGGTAAGGTGCGGGCTGGCATACCATTTTGCATGCGGTGATGGGGAATCCGGACTTTAGCGAAACCATTAAAGCCTGAAGATAGTAAGAAAAGGGGGAAAATGCATGGGGGGTTTGCTGGATGCCTTGTGGAAGTTTTTTGTGCCTGAAGATTTTGCACAAAATGCTGAGAAAAAGAGGGTTGCGGATTTTCTGGTGATTTTTTGCGGCGTTGCGGTGGTGCTTTTTATTCTGACAACCCTGCGCTGGTTTCGCATGGGAGAAAGCGTTCTCGCCACCAACATTCTTTTTGTGATGGTGGGCATTGGAGCAGCCCCCTTTCTCCTGCGTCTGACACAGTCGTCACGGGTGGTTTCCACCTATGTGATGGCTCTTTTGGCCTGGTATTTCATCTTTTATATCTGGCGAACCGGGGGGATGGATTCCAGTGCCGTGAGCTGGCTTCTCGTCTTTCCCGTTCTGGCAGCCGTGTTCCAGGGCCTGTGGGCCTGTGCAGCCTGGTCCGTTTCCATGGGGCTGGCCCTTTTTTTCTTCAATTATGCGCCTCAGATGGGGGTTACCTTTCCCCTGCTTCAGATTGATGCGGTACAGCGGGCGGAAATCCGTTTTGGTGACCTTCTCCGTCAGCTTGCCTCTGTGGCCATCTGCATGTATGTCATTGAACGCATGCGTCTGAAGGCCATGGCCGCTCAGAAGGAAGCCGATGCCAGGCAGCAGGAAGCCATGGAAGCGCAGCAGAAATCGGCAGCGGAGCTGGCCCGGAACATGACTAATCTGGAGCATGTGTTTGAACGCACCACCCGAAATGCCTGTGATCTGCTTGAATCTTCCAAGGCTTTGGCCGCAGCCAGTATCCGCATGGGGGATGAAACAACCCGCACCGCATCGCTTTCGGGAGAGGTGCAGGATCTGACCCAGGAAATCAAGGAACTTTTGCATCTGATGGCCTCTTCCGTGGAAGAAACTGCCGTTTCCATCCGGGAGGTCCGTGATCGGGTGAATGAAGGGGCGGGCGTGGCAAGGAATGCAGTGCGGGAATCGGAATCCGCCAATGCCATGATCCATCAGCTTTCGGAAAGCAGCCTTCGCATTGGCAATGTCACGGCGGTGATCCAGGAAATTTCGGAACAGACCAATCTTTTGGCCTTAAATGCGACCATCGAAGCAGCAAGGGCTGGGGAAGCAGGCAGAGGCTTTGCCGTGGTAGCAGGTGAGATCAAGGATCTTTCCCGCAAGACCCGTGAAGCCACGGAGGAGATCCGGAACCATATCAGTGAGAATGAACGCACCGTTGCCAAGGTGGTGCAGAGCAACCAGGCCATAGGTCGCACCATTGCCCTGATCCGTGAAGGTGAAGAATCCATTGCAGCGGCCGTGGAACAACAAAGCGTGGTGATCGAGGACATTGCTGCCCGTATCGGAGAGTCGGCCCAGAGGAGTGACGCGGTGGCGGATCATGTAGTGGCCCTGAACAAAGCTGTGGAGGGGATTCGTGGGGGAGTCGGGGAAATGACCCACTCGGTTGTTTTTCTGGAAAAAATGGCCAAAGACTTAAATGATACCTGTGAAATGAAAAAAGAGGAGATGGGGTGAGATGGAAGAGCTGAATGGGAAAAGATTGGCCCAGTGGCATGATGTGGTGTTTCAGCGCAACATGGAGGCCCTGGAGTCCATGCTGGCGGAAGATGTGATGTTTTATTCCCCCGCCCTGTGGAAACCCAAAACAACCCGCATGGAAGCGCTTGCACTTCTGAGTACGGTGATTGAGGTGTTCAGCAATTTCACCTATCACAGAGAGTTGATTCAGGGTAACAACTGGGCTTTGGAATTCAGTGCGGACGTGGGGGATAAATCCGTGAAGGGTATAGACCTCATTGAGTTTAATGAAGAGGGAAAAATCCAGCGGTTTGAAGTGTTCATTCGTCCGCTCACCGGCCTCATGGCTCTGGCGCAGGTGATGGGAGAGCGTCTGAAGGAAAAGGGCTTTATCTGATGGGCTGTGGTTCCAGCCTTTAGCATATGGGTGGTATTATCCGGGATTGGAAGCCAGAGAAGGTCAGGTCGGTGAAGACCTGACCTTCTGTGCAGAAGAGAAGGGGCGAAAAGCCCCTTTTTTACTGTGTGCGCAAGGCAAAGGCATCGGATGAGAAGAGATCCTCATCAAAAAAACCGGGCTGTACACGCAGATTGCGTTCAATGAGGCAGCGAAGACGTACGGCGCAAAATTCCCGGCATATGCGGTTATGCATGCGAAAATGGGTAAAGCATTCAAGGGTGTCATCGTTACGATCAGGGGAATATGGGGTTTGCTTCATGGGTCTAACTCCAAAAGACGACGCAGGGGTTCATGGATCCGGCCGTTGCTGGCCAGAATGTCAGGGGCATGCATGTGATGGGGGTGCCCCTGGAAATCTGTGACAAGGGCTCCGGCTTCCCTGGCGATGAGGGTGCCTGCGGCGGTATCCCAGGGTTTGAGGTCTTCTTCCCAGAAGGCGTCAAAGCGACCATCGGCCAGGTAACAGAGGTCCAGAGAAGCAGCACCCAGGCGACGGATTCCCCGGGCGGCGTAAAGACAGCGGGCAAAACGTTGGGTGACAGGTGAAAATCTTTCATGGATTGCATAGGGAAAGCCCGTTGCCAGCAGGCTGTCTTCCAGATTTTGGGTCAAAGAAACCGCCATGGGGCAATGGTTTCTGTAAGCGCCCCCACCGGATGCGGCGGTAAAGCACTCACCCAGAGCGGGGGCATAGATACAGCCTGTGAGTGGGGTTTTTTCATGAAAAAGGGCAAGGGAAACGGCAAAAAAGGGCAGGCCGTGGGCAAAATTGGTGGTACCATCCAGAGGATCCAGGACCCACTGGAAAGGTGCTTTTTCCCTGCGGCATCCGCTTTCTTCGGCCAGGATTCCGTGTTCTGGGTAACGAGCTTCAAGGATGTCCATGACAGCTTTTTCCGAAGCCTCATCGGCTTCTGTGACAAGATCCACGCGACCTTTTTTCCGGATATCCTGAAGTTTACCGAAACAACGCATGAGAGCATCGCCTCCGGCCCGCGCCGCCAGAACCGTGGTATGGAGGAGCGCATCCGTATTCATGGACTTGGGTATAGGCATTTTGTCCTGGGATGTCAATTTTCTTCCCCCTGGGAGCTGATTTCTCCGAAAGGCGCAAAGGGTCGGCTTCCTTTATGGCGGTAAAGGAGAGCCTCCATGCGATCCAGAAGGGAACGAAGACTGGGTCTGGAAAGGGCGGAGATGGCAATGGCATCGGTATGGCGCAGAGCCCTTTCCACTTCCTGGGGATCGGCAATGTCGATTTTATTGAGAACACGGATCTGGGGAATCTCTGAAAGATCCAACTCCTCAATCACAGCTTCCACACTGGCCACCTGTTTTTCCCATGCGGGGTTGGAAATGTCTACCACATGGAGCAGGATATCGGCGTTTTCAAGTTCATCCAGGGTAGCGCGGAAAGCGGCCATCAGTTCCTTGGGAAGGTTACGGATGAAACCCACCGTATCCGTGATGATCACTTCCACATCCTGGGGAAAGCGCAGCCGCCTGGATGTGGGATCCAGGGTTGCGAACATCTGATCCTTGGCCTGGACCTGGCTTTGGGTCAGGGTGTTCAGAAGGGTGGATTTACCAGCGTTGGTATATCCCACAATGGAGAATACAGGCAGATCCTGGCGGTTGCGGCGGGCCTTTTGCTGGCGTCTGTGCTGCTGCACCTGGTTTACGGCCTTTTCCAGACGAAGAATCTGTTCCCGGACCCTGCGGCGGTTGATTTCAAGCTTGGTTTCTCCGGGACCTCGACCGCCGATCCCTCCTGTGAGACGGCTCATGGCAGTGTTTTTTTCGGTCAAACGAGGCTGAAGATACTTGAGCTGGGCCAGCTCCACCTGGAGTTTACCCTCCCGACTCTGGGCCCTGCGGGCAAAGATATCGAGAATCAGCTGGGTACGGTCGATGACCTTCAGTTCCATATGATCGCTGATGTTGCGCACCTGGGCCGGAGAAAGCTCCTGGTCAAAGATGATCAGAGTTGCGGCATCCTGAAGCGCCATCAGATAAAGATCCTTAAGCTTACCCTGGCCCATGAGGGTTTTTGGGTCGGGTTTCTGCCGGGTCTGCATGACATTTCGGATCACATGAACGCCGCAGGATTCGGCAAGCTCCCGGAGTTCGGCCATGTGGGCTTCGGCTTCCACCCGGCTCAGACCGGAAACTCCCACAAGGATGGCGCGTTCCACATCCGGGGGCGCGTCTTTGAGAGAGCCAGAATGGCTGAGTTCATCCTCAAGACTGAGAATAAAGCGGAGGCAGTCATTTTCAAGGAGCTGAGGGCCGCCTGGGGGCAGGACATGGCAGGGATGCTCGCTGTCTCCGCCTGGCAGGACATGGGCCACATGCACCTTGGCAAGGGTGCCTGAGGAACTGACACAAAGGGCGCAGATGAGATCCAGGCGCAAAAGGGCAAGGTCTGTGAGGTCGTCCTGGGTCAGGGCTTCTCCGGCCAGGTGGGTGTGAACGATGCGTACGCCCCGGAGACGGCCTGGCGCTGTCCGGAAATCTGAAAGATCCGGGATGAGAATTTCCTTGGCGTCCCCAGCAATGACACGGACCACCTTTCCGCCCCGGTCGATGGCAAGGCCGATCTGGCGGTGCATTTCATGGGAAAGGGTGCAGAGATCCTCAGCAAGGCCTTCTTCCAGAATACAGTCCTGGGGAATACGCTGATTGTAGAGGCTTTCAAGACGTTTGATCTGACGGGCATTGAGTCCGCTGGTGTTGCCGTATACGCTGGCCATAGAGGAACCTTCCGGAGAGTTCAGTGGGGATACTCGCCTGCGGCGAGGTCTTCAAAGCGGGTGTAAGATCCGAGGAAGGCCATGTGCGCCGTTCCCACAGGACCGTTTCTGTGTTTGGCGAGGATAATTTCCGCCTTTCCCCGGTTGGGGTTGTTTTCGTCTTTATTATAAACCTCATCCCTGTAGATGAACATAACAATATCCGCGTCCTGTTCCAGGGAGCCCGATTCCCTGAGGTCAGAGAGCATGGGACGTTTGTCGGCCCGTTGCTCCAGCATGCGGTTGAGCTGGGAAAGGGCGATGACGGGAATGCCCAGCTCCTTGGCCAGTCCTTTGAGGGATCTTGAAATTTCTGCAATTTCAAGATCCCTGCGGTCTGCCTGGGAGGAACCCCGCATCAGCTGAAGATAGTCGATGATGAGCAGACCCAGCCCCTTTTCCATCTTGAGGCGTCTGGCTTTGGCCCGGATTTCCATGGGAGAGGCGTCCGGAGAATCATCAATGAAGATGGGAGCTTCATAAAGAATGGAGGCAGCCGTATTAATGCGGTTCCACTCTTCAGGAGAAAGGGCGCCGCCCCTGACCTTGCCGGATTCCACCCGCGCCTCTGCGGTGAGCAGGCGCATGGAGAGCTGTTCTTTGCTCATCTCAAGGGAGAAAATACCCACAGGTACCCCGGATTCCACAGCGGCATTCCGAGCCATGTTCAGGACAAAGGATGTCTTTCCCATGGCGGGTCTTGCGGCCAGAATGATGAGATCGGAGCCTTGCAGGCCTGCGGTGAGCTGGTCAAGGCGACGGTAGCCTGTGGGAATGCCTGTGATGTCCTTCTGGCTTCCCTGTTGCTGTTCAATGGTATCGATGTTGACATCAATGAGCGCTTGTAAAGGAGAAAAGGCTTTCCGGGTTTTGTTTTCTGCAATTTCAAAGATGACGCTCTGGGCGAAATCAATGACAGCATCCACATCCCCGGCTTCGGAAAAACATTTTCCCACAATTTGGGTAGCCCGCTCAATGAGCCTGCGGAGCGAGGCCTTGCTTCTGACGATTTTGGCGTATTCCACCGCATTGGGGGCGATGGGAGCCGTATCCACAATGCGGGCCAGGGCCGCAGCACCGCCCACACTTTCCAGATGACCGGAATCCTGGAGAAAATTGGCCACAGTCACAAGATCCACGGGCTGTCCTTTGGCAAAAAGGGACCGGGCTGCTGCGTAGATTTTCTGATGAGACGTTCTGTAAAAATGCTCAGGATCCAGGATATCCACAATGTCGAGCAAGACATCGTTGTGGATGAGAATGGCGCTCAATAGGGAGGTCTCTGCCTCAGGACTGTGGGGAGGCGTCCGGGAAAAAAGGGGATCTTTGTCACTGGGAGTGGTGTCAGCCATGGATGCCTCAGACAGCTCAGGCGGAAAACCTTATGGAAAGCTTTCCGCCTGATCTTTATTATGAAAATGGACAAACAAACCGGAAAGGCGTCCGCCGGATCAGGCGGTGGGGACGACTTCCACGGTGATTTCCGGTTCCACACCTTTGTAGACCCGGACGGGAATCTTGTACGTGCCAATGACCTTGATGGGTTCGGCCAGGAGAAGCTGACGTCTTTCGACTTCCACATTCTGGGCCTGAAGGGCGCGGACAATGTCCTGGATGGTGACAGATCCGTAGAGCTTGCCTTCATCGGCAACCTTGGCGCTGATGGAGATGGAAATGTCACGGAGACGAGCTGCCAGTTCTTCGGCAATGGCGCGTTCCTTGGCAATCTGAGCCTGAACGCGGAGTTTGCTCTGCTCCATGATTTTACGGTTCTGGGGTGTGGCGGGAATGGCTTTATTCTGGGGCAGCAGGTAGTTGCGTGCATACCCGTCCGCCACATTGACCTCGGAACCGATGATGCCGAGGGACTCGATGGTTTCTTTAAGAATGACTTTCATATGGACCTCCGGATGTCTGTGAGGACGCCGTCAGGGTTTTGGCGTAGTCGTCTGTATGCGTTTACGAAAATTGATCCAGGTGTCAAAGATGCCCACCATAAGAACCAGGATGACAAGGATCTGCTGTATCAGCATCAGGGCGTAAAGGGCATACCTGATGAGAGGGGGCACTCCGCGGTGATGGAACCAGAATGCGATAATGGCCATGCCCTGGAGAAAATAAAGGGGCATGAGCAGAAGCAGACAGGAAATCCCCAGGATACGGATCGGCGAGACAGGCAGCATCAGCATCAGACCTGTCAGGATAAAACCCCAGATGAAAAAGGGCGGAACCCCCCAGTTCATGAAAGGGCCCAGATCCGGCGCATCAATATTTCTGTGCCGGACCATGGGCCTTGCAGCAAGAAGATTCAGCCAGGCCGCAAGAATCAGAATCATTGCCGTGATAGCGGGCAGGAGCCGGGTCAGGGCATATTCCAGCCGGGGCAGTGCTGCTTCAAAAAGGGCCAGGGTTTCTTCCGGCATTTCCATTTGCCGGTAAATTTCCAGGGTCAGACTGAGATTGCTGGCCACATGCCCGCCGACGAGGGCCAGGGGACCTTGGCCGCTGCTGAAGGCCAGGAAAAAAATACTCACAAGGCCAGCCGCCATCACAGCGAGAATACCCCGGACCACAAAGGCTTCCTTACCGATCCCCTGACGCCAGCCCTCACCCAGCATATATCCGTAAAGGAGCATACCTGCGTAGAAAATGAGGTCAGGCGTCATCCCGCGGACCAGGACCAGAGGCAGGGCCAGGACCAGGAGTGCAAGGAGAACAGCGGGAAGAGGTTCCCGGTTTTCAAGTCTCAGGACCAGCATGGGCAGAGGGAGAAAAAGGGCGGGGAAAATTCCCACAAAGGGTAAAAGTACACCTGCCGCCGCAAGAAGACCGGCCAGAGCCAGAATACTTAAAAAACCCCTGGGTCCCGTTTTTTCTCCCCCATCCGTCACCATGGTTTGCTCCCCGTCCGTTGCGGCTTAATCAACGTTGCCGACAAAGGGCATGAGTGCGATGTTGCGGGAACGCTTGATCGCTGTGGTCAGAAGCCGCTGATGTTTGGAGCAGGTGCCTGTGATGCGGCGGGGAATGATCTTTCCCCTTTCCGTAACAAAGTATTTGAGGGCCTTAGAGTCCTTGTAATCAATGGGCAATTTGGCGTCTGCACAGAAGCGGCATACTTTTCTGCGGTGATAAACGCGTCTTTTTTTCTTTCTGGAAAATTTTGTGGTTTTGGGATTTACCATGGCAGATCAGTCCTCCCTGTCGAAATCGTTGTCGTCGTCATCATCGTCATCATCATCGTCATCGTCGCTGTCCCTGCGGTTTTCCAGAGCTGCGGCCGCTTCAATGGCGGCCTGTTCGGCTGCGGCGATTTCGGCTTCGATTTTTTCAAGGCTGCTGTATTTATCGAGCAGGACGGTGAGGAATTTAATGACCCGGTCGTCAAGGCGGAAAGCCCGCTCCAGTTCAAAAATCAGATCCCCCTGGCAGAGATAGTCCAGGCGGATATAGTATCCCCTGTTTTTTTTGGCGATGGGGTAGGCCAATTTGCGATTGCCCCATTCATCCACTTTGGCAATCTGACCGCCAGCGGTTTCGATCATGGTCGTGGTGCGTTCAAGAATCTGATTCCGGACTTCTTCGGGGAGATCCGGATCCAGGATGAAGATGGTTTCGTATCTTCTCATGAAAACTCCTTTCGGGTTTAAAGCCCAGGCCTTATTTCATGCCCGAGCAAGGACAGGCCGCCATGGGTCTGGCGGAACAAAAAATCACGATTGAATACTATCCTCTTTTCTTGTTGTCAAGCACCTAGCCACGGACCTGCGGGGTAATGGCAGGTGCTTTTTTCCCATTCGCCTTCGTGATGCTGCATCTATAGCTTTGAAATTATTGTTTTTTTATTCTGATATGCGTTTTTTCGTATCCGTAAAGACCAGGCTTCTGAAAATTGTGCCATGCACGGGTGAGACTTTGGGGCGGATCAGGCTTTTGTGGGAATCCTTGCAAGGATTCGGGGCTTTTTTGAGAAAATGTGGGAAAAAGAAGAATATTTCTAACAGAAATCCAATCCAAAGGAGATTATTTTCTAACCTTTGCAAGGTAAATTGGCCCGACTGCCGGGTGGAAGATCAAAGCTTGTGTTCAGGCCCGGAGCAAAAAGTGAAGATAAAGAATTTTTTTGTACACCGAACCCTTGCACTGGAGTCTCTGGATGATCTCACACCGTAAAGCCCCATTTTTTTCCTGCCTCTTTCTTGCCCTTTTCACTGTCATGGCGTGGAGCTTTTCCGCTATGGAAACCCAGGCTGGTACCATTACCGTCTACACCTCTTATGAGGAAGACGAAGCTGCCGCCTTTCTTGCCCTGGCCAAACGGGATCTGCCGGATATTCAGGTGAATCTTCTGCGTCTTTCCACAGGGGATCTCCATGCCCGCATGCTGGCGGAATCGGCCAATCCGCGCCATGATCTGATCTGGGGCTGGGCTGTCACGAACATGGTGGATCCCCGTATCCTTGCCCTGCTTGAGCCCTATGCTCCCCAGGGGATCGAGCGGGTGCCTGCGAGATTCCGGGATGATGCGCACCGCTGGTTTGCCACAACGGGGTATATGGCTGCCTTTTGTGTCAATAATGAAGTTCTGAAGCGTAAGAATCTTTCCATGCCGAGATCCTGGGAAGACCTGCTGAAGCCGGAGTTCAAAGGCGAGGTGGTCATGCCCAACCCTGCGAGTTCCGGCACAGGGTATCTCCAGATTGCTTCTATCTTGCAGATGAAAGGTGAAGATGCGGGATGGACCTATCTTGAAAATCTTGATCAGAACATCGCCCAATACATCAAAAGTGGTTCCAGGCCTTGCAATGCGGCCAGTGCCGGGGAATTTGCCGTGGGTGCCTCCTTTGCCCTCCGGGCTATTAAAAATATCCAAGAAGGCTTTCCCATCACCATGGTGATTCCTTCAGAGGGTGCAGGCAATGAGCTGGAGGCGACAGCTTTGATGAAAGCTTCCAGAAACAAAGCGGATGCAAAGCGTTTCATGGATTGGGCCCTGTCTGCCAATGCGGTGAACGAATATTACAAATGGAAGGAGATCGTCACCGTTCAGGGAGGCGCGATGCCCAAAACCTTTGTGGATGCGGGGCTTCCTGAAGATATCGGTTCTGTGATGGTGGATATGGATTTTGCCTGGTCCGCCAGCAACCGTGACCGAATTCTGGATACCTGGCAGAAACGACTGGAGCGCTGATAAGGAGATTTCCCTGTCCCGGACTTCTGTGGGGTCTGGGCAGGGAAGGCCCTGGGGCAGAACAGAGGGATGGGGAAGGTCATGACGCTGGAACTAAAAAAGATCAGCAAGTATTTCGGTTCGCTGAAAGCCCTGGACGAGGTATCCTTACGTGTGGAAAAGGGTGAAATGGTCTGCTTTCTGGGACCTTCGGGCTGTGGTAAGACCACGTTACTCCGGATTGTGGGAGGGCTTGAACCCATGGATGGGGGCGAGCTTTGGCTGGATGGCAGGAATTTGTCCGGAGTGCCCGCCAGAAAGCGGAATTTTGGTGTGGTTTTTCAGTCCTATTCCCTTTTTCCCAACCTCAGCATCGCAGCCAATGTGGCCTACGGCCTTGAATGCCGCAGGTGGCCCAAAGGGAGGGTGAGGGAAAGGGTTAGGGAAATGCTCCGCCTTGTACACCTGGAAAGTCATAAAGACAAATATCCCCATCAGCTTTCGGGCGGACAGCAGCAGCGGGTGGCTCTGGCCCGGGCTCTCGCTCCGGAACCCGCCCTGCTTCTTCTGGATGAACCTTTATCCGCCCTGGATGCCCGGGTGAGGGAGGAGCTGAGGGAAGAGATCCGAAATCTCCAGCAGCGTCTGAACATCACGACCATCATGGTAACCCATGACCAGGAAGAGGCCCTGGCCATGGCGGATCAGATTCTGGTGATGCAGGATGGCAGGGTCATGCAGGTGGGCAGGCCTATGGATATTTATAAACGACCTGAAAACAGTTTTGTGGCCCAGTTTGTGGGTAAAATGAATATCCTTTCTGTGGATGGGGACTTTGTCCTTTCCAGAGGTCTTGCCGTTGCGGGCGCAAAGCCCAAGATGGTGGGAGTGCGTCCAGAGGATGTGCAGATTGACTGCTGTGATATCCAGGATGCGGATCTCTGTGGTGTGGTGGATCAGGTGGTGCGTTTGGGTAATCTTACCCGTGTGACCTTCCTTGTACGCGAAAAATCCCGGTCTGAAGGCCTGGTGCGTCTGGTTTCTGAAATCCAGGGCGCAGGTGAGCGGCTGAAGCTGGGGGCCAGACTGCCCCTTTGCATTAAACCGGAAACCGTAAGGGTTCTTGAATGGCATTGATAAGACGGGAAGACGAGGAGGAAAGCGGGGCTCTGGGTTTTTTCCCAGGCAGGCTGGAGGGAATGCAGCGGTCTTTTGCACAGAAAATGCAGGATTTTGATAGGGAAAATCTGCTCCGCTTGGGCTTGATGCTTCTGGTGGGCCTTCCCCTGCTCTGTTTTGTCCTTTACCCCATGGTCCACATTCTGGGACGCAGTTTTCAGACGGCTGAAGGCCTGGGCTTGGGCAATTATCTTTCCCTTTTGGGCACGGAGCGTTTTTTAAGGCTCCTCAAAAACAGCTTCAGTGTCAGCTTGATGACAACGGGCATAGTCCTGGCATGGGCCTATGCCCATGCTTACGCCCTTCAGCGCACCCGTATTCCCTTTAAACATTTTTTGCGTTTTTTTGCCCTGCTCCCCGTCTTTGCGCCTTCCCTGGTGCAGGCCCAGGGACTGGTACTGCTTCTGGGCCGCAATGGCCTGATTAATCGCAGCCTGGGTACGGAATTTTCCATCTATGGATACTGGGGGATTGTGATCGCCAGTGTTCTCTATGCCTTCCCCTATGCGTTTTTGATTTTTTCCGCATCCCTTGCCATGGCGGATAACCGGCTTTATGAATCCTCCCGGATTCTGGGAGCGGGTAGTCTGCGCACCTTTCTGACCGTGACCCTGCCATCGACCCGCTTTGCCCTCATGGCCTCGGGATTTGTGGTGTTTACCCTGGTGATTACGGACTTTGGAAATCCCATGGTCATTGGCGGAGACTACAGTGTGCTGGCAACGGAGGTCTATAATCAGGTGATCGGACAGGCCAATTTTGAGCTGGGCGCGGTGATCGGCATGGTGCTCCTCTTGCCCGTGGCCCTTGCCGTTGGGATGGAAAAGTGGCTGAACCGAAGGCACAGCAGCGCTCTTTCGGATCGGGCCCAACCCTTGCAGATTCTGCCCCACAGAGGGCGGGATTTTGTTTTCGGGCTTTATGCCATGCTGACGTCCCTGGTTTTTCTCTCTGTGGTGGGAGTGGTGATCTTTGCAAGCTTTACCCATCTGTGGCCCTATCGCATGGAATTTTCCCTGCGTCATTACGCCTTTGATGTGCAAAATGGGATTCAGCCCCTGTGGAACAGCATCCACATCGGACTCATGGCCGCAGGCATAGGCGTGGTCGCTGCGGGTTTTGCCGCCTGGGTAACGGAGCGCTGTCGTACCCCTCTGGATGGGCCTCTGTATTTTCTGTGCATTGCGCCTGCGGCCATTCCCGGTATGGTGTTGGGCCTTGGTTACATACTGGCCTTTAACAATCCCCAGAATCCCGTATATCTCATCTATGGCTCCCTTGTTCTCATCGCCATCTGCAACGTCTATCATTATCATGCCCAGGGGTTTCTCCTCGCATCCACCAGCATGAAACAGATTTCCACTACCTATGATGAGGCTTCTGCTGTTTTGGGAGGGACCTTTATCCGAACCCTGAGAAGGGTCATCTTGCCTCTGATGTGGCCGACCCTGGTGGGGGTTGGGGTCTTTTTTTTCATGCGTAGCATGGTAACCCTGAGTGCTGTGATCTTTCTCATGACACCATCCACCCAGGTGGCTGCGGTTTCCGTTCTGCTTCTGGAGGATCGGGGAGCGGTGAACCAGGCTGCGGCTTTTTCCGTATGCATCATGGCTGTGGTGGCCGGAGTGCTTCTCTGCGCCAGAATCCTCTTGAATGCCTTGGGGTATCGCCATATTTCCCTGATACGCTGAAACTTCTGGATGTCCGTTGGGTTCACCGGGAGCGGGGGAAAATGAGGAAAGCGCTTTTTTGAAAAAAGCGCTTTCTGTATGGGGATCAAGGCATGGGGCGACTGCGTTCCAAGGAAGGCGGCCTGTTTTTCAATGCGGGGAAATGCCGGGCAGGGCTCCTTGTTTTTCCCGGATCTGCTGAACCTCATAGCAATACAGGGCGTCGGGAAGGGCCAGGAGGCGTGGAATGCCGATGGGCTCTCCGGTGAGAACACAGTACCCGTATTCGCCTTCCTCAATGAGGCGCAGCGCCTGGGTGTTGCGATCCAGGACTTCCCGGAATCGAGCCTGCACCCGGAGCTCCTGGTCTCTCCAGGTTTCAGAGGCGCTGCGGTCCAGCATGTCGGCAACCTGCACCATATCCGCCTCCCGGATTTCTCGGAGCCGTCTTCGTGCTTCCTGCACCAGGTTTTCCCGCTGCGCCAGAAGGCGGTTCCGAAACCAGGCCCGCTGACGGGCATTCATGTAGGGTTCGTCTTCGTGGGGCTCGTAGGAATCGAAAGACATCATGCATAAGGCCATGCGTATGCTCCTTTCCTGAAAGATTCAATTTCAGCCAATCTTAGGGAAATCATATTCAGAAAGAATAAGAGAGGGATTAAAAATTGATCAGACGGATTGGCGCACGTTCCTTTCCTGTGTGCTTTTTTCGCCAGGATCTGGCTTTCAGAGGCGGTGACTAGCGAAGATTTCCATGGGGCCCCATGCATTTACGGCTTGCATTCGGTTGCCTCATCAAGAATAGTGGGGCCATAGTGTCAGGCTGCCATGGAGATCATGAAGGACAGATGAGGAGAAAAAATATGGATTCAAAGGTGTACATTGAAAGGCGTTTCTGTGGTCCATCCCAGTCCGGAAACGGCGGGTATGTCTGCGGCCGCATTGCATCCTTTATTCCTGGAACGGCAACGGTGCGTCTCGTTGCGCCGCCTCCCATGGAAAGATCCCTTGATGTCCGGATGAAGGAAGGGAAGGTGCAGCTCCTTGCAGACGACATGCTGGTGGGAGAGGGGCGATCCGGGACCCTGGATATCCTGCCGCCATCCCCCCCTTCCTTTGAAGCTGCCCTGGAGGCCTCGAAGGCCTATGCGGGCTTTAAACATCACAGTTTTCCCCGTTGTTTTGTCTGCGGTCCCCAAAGGGAAGAGGGCGATGGACTGCGAATTTTTGCAGGAAAGGTAGCGGGCGGGAATATGGTGGCTTCTCCCTGGATTGTGGACGCTTCCTTGGAAAAAGACGGAGAAGTATCCCCTGCCTTTGTCTGGGCTGCGCTGGATTGTCCTGGGGCCTTTGCGGTGGCGTCCACCACGCCGGGGATGACCCTGGTTCTTGGTGAGCTGACAGCCCGGATTGAAGGCCGTGTCTGCGCCAAAGACCGCTGTGTGGCCGTGGGCTGGCCCCTGGCCGTGGAAGGGAGAAAGCGTATGGCGGGGTCTGCGGTCTTTACAGAATCGGGCAGGCTTGTGGGGCTTGCCCGTGCTGTCTGGGTTGAAATTCCTGAAAGCCTTTTTCCCCCGGAAAATCCGGCATGATGCAGTGGGGAGACCAGGTCGGCCCCCTTTGTGGTCGGGTTGGTGGTCTGCCTCCTGCATGAAAAAAGGCGCTGAAAAAAAGGGGGGCAGGCTCATGGTCTACGGGTATGTTTTTAGTTTTCACCGCTTTTCAAACGAAGACCTTCGGGGGTCATGTCAATGGTTTTTGCCTTGAGCAGGCCGCCAGCTGCACGTTTGAATTCTTTCTTGCTCATGGAAAAAAGACGATAGATTTCTTCAGGAGGGGTTTTGTCCGTGCAGGGCAGAAAGCCGCCTGCCGCCTCGAGGCTCCGGACCATGCGTTCCATGGAAATGGAGATGGATGCATGGCCTGGTTTTTTGAGAGAAAGGTCTATTTTACCGTCCGGTCGGATCTGGGTGACGTAGCCGGTCTTTTCATCCCCAATGGCAAGCCTTTCAAAGGTTTCAGTGGCGTAGAGCATCCCTTCATGGCGTTGGTTGATCACAGCCTGAAATCCCAGTTTTGTGATGTTGTAGATGAGAAGACGCACTTCCTGGCCGACCATCAGATCTTTGGGGTTTTTCTCGCAGCTCCGGCTGATGCGGGTGGTGCCGTAAACCCGTCTCGTTTCCGTGTCCAGGCAAAGGCGCACCACATGGCGTTGGCCCACGGCCATGGGGTGGCGCTGCTGATTGAGGGGAACCAGCAGATCCTTTTCCAGTCCCCAATCAAAAAAAGTTCCGAAGTCTGTGACATCTTTGACCCTGAGCAGGGCATAGTCTCCCACCATGGCCTTGGGTTTCAGGGTGGTGGCCACAGGTCTGTCCTCGGAATCCGTATATACGAAAACCTGAATCCGATCTCCCAGGGTGAGATTTTTGGGGGCATATTTATTGGGAAGAAGTACTTCTTCGTCGCCGCAGCTTAAATAAAAGCCGAAATCCAGGCGACGCTCGGCCACAAGATCATTCATTTCACCGATTCTGAGCATAAAAATACCTTCGGATGCATGGTGTACGGGATGGGGGGTCTGGGGGACCCCGGTAAAGGGACCGAGACCGTGGGAAGCTTTACCTTTTCGGGAGCGATATGCCCAGCTTTTTCATTTTCGAATACAGGGTGGAGGGCTTGAGCATGAGTATCTCCGCCGCCCCTTCGGGACCTTTGATGCGGCCTTGGGTTTTTTTCAGGGTAGCGAGAATATGCTGACGCTGAATTTCCTCATGGCTGAGTCCTTCCCTTTCTGCAAAAACCGGAGGTTCCGGAGGATGCAGCCAGAGGCTTTCTCCCTGATTGGAGATCATGGCGTTTTCCACCACGTTTTTCAGCTCCCGGATGTTGCCGGGCCAGGGATAGCGGACCATGGCTTCCATGCCTTTTTCCGGAATGCGGCGGATGTCCCGGCCCATGCTTTTGGAAAGCTGTCGGACAAAGGACCAGACCATTTCCGGAATATCTTCCTTTCTTTCCCGCAGGGGCGGGACCTGTACGGGGTAAACGTTGAGGCGATAATAAAGGTCGGAGCGAAAGCTACCTTCCTGAACCATGTGGCCGAGATCCCGATTGGTGGCCGCCACAATGCGCACATCCACGCGTATGGATCGGCTCGCACCCAGGGGTTCAAACTCTCCGTCATCCAGCACACGCAGGAATTTGGCCTGAAGATCCAAGGGCAGTTCCCCGATTTCATCGAGAAAGAGGGTGGAGTCGTGGGCAAGCTCAAATCTTCCGATCTTTTTGGAGACAGCGCCAGTAAAAGCCCCCTTTTCGTGGCCGAAGAATTCACTTTCCAGGAGATTGGCGGGCAGGGCTGCGCAGTTCACCTTGATCATGGTTTTTTTGCTGCGACGGCTTAAGGTGTGTACCAGCTGAGCCAGCATGGTTTTCCCCGTTCCTGTTTCTCCCATGAGAAGGACAGAGGCCGAAGTGCTGGCCACCTGCTCAATGCGGGCCAGCACTTCGCCCATGGCCCTGCTTTGACCGATGATGTGGCTGTATCGGTTTTCGCTACTGATGGTTTCCTTTAAATAGCTGTTTTCTGCTTTAAGTCTTTCGGAAAGCTCCTGGATTTTGTCAAAGGCTTTTTTGAGCTTCAGATCCGTCTGCTTTCTTTCCAGAGCACCTGCAAAAACCTGAGCAAGAAGGCGCATGTGCTGGATGGAGGCTTCTGTCCAGTTCTGGTATCTGCGATAGGATTCAAAAATGATCACGCCGAGAACAGAGCCACCGATTTTAAGGCTGACACCGACGCAGGATTTAAGCCCCACCCTTTCGGCATAGAGACGTTCCTCCTTCCAGGAAGGGGGCAGGTCTTCGGGCAGACGGGAGAGGTTCACCACCTCGCCCCGTTTCAGGCGCAGGGTGATGTTGGGCGCAAGGGAGTTCAGAATGATGCCGGGATTTTCTGGCCAGATATGGGCCGTGTAGCCATGGCTGATATGCAGCTCATGGCCGTTATCCTTGAATTCTCCGAAAACACTCTGGTCAATGCCTAAAAACTCCACGATCTTGCGGATGGCGTCGTTGATCTCCTGATCCACTTCAGAGGCAGGGATATTGACAAACTTAGAGGAGATTTCAAAAAGAAGGCGTTCAAAGGCCATCATGGGATCAGGGCTTTCATTCAGGTTGCAATTTTCGTGAGGCGTCGTTTCCGCTTTCCTTTGTAGTTGAACGGATGTTTAAAATCAAGAAGGGCAGAGGGCGAAAAGCCCTCTGCCGGTTTTTTAAAAAGGGATGGAATCCGCCTGCCCTGCTTCAGGCATACGGTGGAGATCAGGTTTTGAAGCGCCCCAGAAGAGATTGGAGTTCTTCTGCAAGGTGCTGAAGAACCTGTGCATTCCGGGCTACGTCAGAACTGTTGGTTTTCATGGTAACCGCAGCATTGCTGACTTCTGCCACATCCTGGGTGATTTCTCCCATCACACTGCTGCTTTGGGCCACGTTGGTGGTCACCTCCTGCAGACCACGAGATGCCTGGCTGACATTGCTGGCAATTTCACGGGTGGCCGCAGATTGCTCCTCAATGGCTGTGGCAATGGTTGCAATGATGTTGTTGATTTCCAGAATGGTCTGGTCGATGGTACGGATCTGGCTGATGGTATTGTGGGTGCTGCCCTGGATGTCGGAGATGCGTTTTTTGATATCTTCCGTGGCCGAGGCCGTCTGACGGGCCAGCTCCTTGATTTCATTGGCTACAACGGCAAAACCCTTGCCCGAATCTCCGGCGCGTGCGGCTTCGATGGTGGCGTTCAGGGCCAGGAGGTTGGTTTGTTCGGAAATTTCACTGATGGTGGCGGTCACCTTGCCGATGGCGTCGGCGGCTTCGCCGAGAAGATCCATGGAGCGGGTGGCGTTGCGGGCTTCCTTCACCGCCTGTTCCGCCACAGAACGGGCGGTTTCCGCGTTACGGGCGATTTCCGTAATGGTGGCAAACATCTCTTCGGAGGCTGCGGCTACCATGCCGGTATTCTGATTGGCTTCCTCCATGGCTGAAGCCACAGCGGTGAAACCGGTGTTCACCTCTTCTGCGGCGCTGGCTACAGCCTGGGATCTCTGGGCTGTTTCCTCGACTTTTTTGTCCATGTTGCCCGCGATGTCCATGAGTTGGCGGGAGGCCTGGTTGACAAGTCCCGCCTTGGAAATCACCTGGGCGACGATATCCCGGAGTTTTTCGATGAAGGTATTGAACCCTGTGGCCATATCCCCGATTTCATCAAGGCCCTGTACGGAGAGCTTGCGGGTAAGATCGCCTTCGCCTTCGGCCACGTCTTTGAGCATGCGGGTGGTTTTACGGATGGGGATGGAAAGGGAAAGGGCCATGAGGTAGGCAAGGCCCATGAAAAGTGCAAATACAAAAATTCCGATGATGCCCATGAGCTGCATCATGGCTCTGAAGCCTTCCATGACCTCGCTGCGTTCAATGAGGGCCACAAGCTTCCATTCAAGGTTTGGAATGGTATGAACCTGGGCCAGCCATTCCCTGTCATCCATGGTAAGGGCGAGGCTGCCCGAGCGCAGGGTTCCCAGGGTGCGCAGGCCGGGAATGGCCGTGTCCGAAAGTTTTTTGAAATTGGTATCCGGTTTTCTGGGGTTGGCCAGAAGGGTTCCGTCCCCCTGAATAAGAAGAACGTATCCCGTCTCCCCGATCCGGCTTCTCTGAATCAGGTTGGTGAGGGCTCCCAGGCTGACATCGAGGCCTGCGATGCCCACAATCTGGTTTTGGGGAGAAAAAATGCCATGCATGAGACTGATGACCGGCTCACCTGTGGTGGACATGTAAGCGGGGGTCAGAGAGGGGGTGTTGGGATTGGTGATGGCGGTTTCGTACCAGGGACGCCTTCTGGGGTCGTAGCCTGCGGGCAGCGGATCGTCTCCGGAATAGGTGAAGCCTCCCCACCGGGTGCCTAAGAACACTTCCACAAGGTGAGGACTGCTGGCCTCAATGCGTTTAAAGAAGGCGCGGATTTCTGCTTCAGGTTCCTGAAGTTCCATGTCCCGGGGCCCCATGGGACGAGTGGTTCCCGTATAGCTGGAAAGGCTTTCATTGATCTGCCTCACCGCAGGATGAAGGGTGAGCATGCGGGTGGTGTTGGAGGCGTTTTCCATGAAAATTTCCATGGCCACCTGGATGTGTCCAAGCTCTTTGGCTGCAGTGTTATGAAAGGCCTCCACAGAAGCTTTGCGGATCTGTATCCCCAGGAGAAAAAAAGTGAGAAGGAGGGGAACAAGGATGCTGAGGGAAAAGGCAAAGAGCAGTTTCTGGCGGATGGAAAAACGCATAGCGCCTCCTTTTGGGGATGAAACATGGACCAAAGAAGAAGATCTGCCCTCGCAGATCTCCCTGAATCAGGGAATTGGTGGCACAGAATTTTGAAAAGATTACGGATTTTTTTGCAGAGAACCCAAGTCAGGTCTTCTTTACGGGTGTGGCTGCAACAGCAGAAAGGGAAGGAAATGCTCTTTTAATTTTTTCAGGCAATTATGAGGTATTTTTTTGAAAATGGCAAGGCCGAAGTCCTTGGGACTCCGACCCTGAAGTGATGGCAGATCCTGCTTTTTTTGTCCCTTTCGGACATTCAGACTTCCTTTGCCTGGGCCTGAAAGCGAGCGAGGGTATCCACGAGGTTCTGGGGAATGGAAGTGGCCGTAAATCTGGGGCCAATGCACACAAGAGACATTTCCACCGTGTTGCAGAGCTGCCTTTTTCCTTGGATTTCCTTGTGGATGTCCTGCACCACCCGCATGCTGCGGTTGCGGATGCAGGCGATGCGGGTGCGGATGATGGCGGTTTCAAGATATCTGACAGGCCTTCGGAAGTGCACGCGGGCATCCACAACAGCCAGATGGAAACCCGTATCCATGAGCTGTCCGTAGTCGTATCCAGCTGCGTCCATGTAGCGATCCCGTGCCTCATGGTAAAGGTCCAGGTAACGGCTGTGGTACACCACGTTTCCAGGATCTACCATGGACATGGGGATACGGATACGGGTTTCATGGGGAAACAGGGGACTGAATTCCTGCATGTAAAACTCTTTTCTCAGAAATAGGAGTGGGTCATGAACGCAGGGAGCGCAATACCGCCCGCATGAAGGCGGGCAGATCCTCGGGTGTTCGGCTGGTGATGAGGTTGCCATCCACGCAGACTTCCTGGTCCAGCCAGAGGGCTCCCGCATGTTCCAGGTCGTCCCGGATGGCAAAGAAGGAGGTGACGGTTCTGTCCTGAAGGATTTTGGCGGAAGCCAGCATCCATCCCCCATGACAGATGGCGGCGACGGTTTTTTTCTGGGCGTCCAGGGTGCGGACCAGGGCCACCATTTCCTTGGATCTGCGCATGAAATCCGGTGCAAATCCACCGGGTATCACAACCCCGTCCACGGTTTTTGGGTCAATCTGGGAAGCGGAGGCATCCACCTTGGTGACCGTGCCTGCCTTTCCCGTATAGCTGGATGCCGTGCCTGTGCCTGTGACGATAACCCGGGCTTCGGCTTCGAGCAGGCGGTAGTAGGGGTACCAGAATTCCTGATCGTTGAATTGCTGTTCCACAAGAAGAAGAACGGTGCGGCCTTGCAGTTCCATGGAAAAACCTCCTTCAGCTGGATTGGGGTTTCAGGTAACAAGGGAGTGCCAGAGTTGCTGGATATCCCCGGCATGGTGTACGAGGAGCTCCAGGTAATGGCATTCAAGGGTGATCATGGCCGTATCCTCTTTGCGCAGCCACTCGGAAAGCCAGCAGAAGCGAATGGCAACCACCATGGGAACCAAGGCCTGCCAACCGGCCTGGGAAATATGGCCGGATTCCGCAATCCGGGTGAGAAAGGCCTCGGCAAAGGGCCCTTCCAGGGCTTTTGGATTTTCGCTTCCAAGGCAGCCGAGAAGATTGGCCATGTCGTGGATTTCCGGTTTGATGCCGCAGAACTCCCAGTCGATGAGATGGAGCAGATGTTTTTTCCCCCAGAGTACGTTGATGGGGTGGAGATCCCCGTGACAAAAGGTCTTGGGGACTTTCTCCATGTATGGGGAAAGCGCTTCTTCTGTCCAGATCTGTATGGAAAAAAGGCGTTCATAAAGATCCCTTCTGCGTATCCGGATTCCCTGCATGAGCGTAACGATATAGGAGCGGATGTCAAAGGCTTTTCTGGCAAAGGAGGTTTTTCCCTCCTTTCTGACAAAGGTCTCCATATCTGTTTTTTTTGACAGAAGATCCATGACAAAGCCTGCGAGCTCCCAGCCCCGCCAGGCATCGAGAAGGTAGGCTGGCCGTGGCAGATCTTCGCATGTGATGTGGGGGGTTATCTGAAAAAAGGTTTTTTGGTGTTTGAAGAATACGCGTCCTTCTTCATCCTTCAGAGGAAGCAGGAGGGAGCGGAGCCCCAGGCGTTCAAGTTGAAAAAGAAAGGTGATGATTTCCTGTTTGCGCAGAATCTGATCCGGTGAAAAGGCTTCCAGAACCCAAAAGCCCTGTTCTGTCTGAATGGCCATGCGTTTCCTGGAGCGCTCCGGGCTTCCGGCAAGGGGAAGGTGTGAGGCAGGAATGCAGCATTGAAAGCCCATTCGCAGGGAAAGCGCCTTGAGAACTTCCTTTGTTATGGGAGATGCGGTGGGTACTGTGGTATTCATGAGGTTGACTTGCCTGACGTTCTTTTATAGTTTTCTTTTCTTTCAGGCCCTGGCCTGAGTTTTTTACCATGACAGCACGGCGGAAGGCAGGGGAATTTTCCTGGTCCTGGATTCGGCGGTTAGCGGTTATGGGCATGCACGCAAAGGATATGGATATGCAGCTCCTTCTCAAGGTAGGACGCAACGAGGTCTGTCCCTGTGGTTCCGGGAAAAAGTATAAGAAATGTTGCGCTCTGCGTAAAGATCCCCTGCCTGTGGACGTTCGGGAATACTACCTGCGCGCCTATGACATTCGTCTGAAAACGCCCGAGGAAATCGGAGGCATCCGGAAAGCCGGGCGTCTTGTGATGGATACCCACGCCATGGTGGCCGAGCATCTGAAGCCGGGAATCCGAACCGATGATCTCAATGACCTTGTCCATCGTTTTACCCTGAAGCACGGCGGTATTCCTGCTCCCCTGAACTACCGGGGCTTTCCGAAAAGTGTCTGCATATCGCCCAATGAGGTCATCTGCCACGGAATTCCCGGAGATCGGGTCCTGGTGGACGGGGATATTGTGAATGTGGATATCACGACCATCCTTGAAGGGTACTATGCGGATGCCAATTACACGTATTTTGTGGGAAAGCCTTCCTCTGAGGCTCTCCGCCTGGTGGGGGTGACCCTGGAAAGCCTTCGTAGAGGCCTTGAGATGGTAAAGCCTGGTAATACCACAGGCGATATTGGCTGGGCTATCCAGCGCTATGCCGAAGGGCAGGGATGCTCCGTTGTGCGTGAATTTGTGGGGCATGGGGTGGGACTGGATTTCCATGAAGCGCCTCAGATTCTGCATTTTGGTAAAAAAGGAACGGGAATTCCCCTGGTTCCGGGAATGACCTTTACCGTCGAGCCGATGATTAACCTGGGTAAAAAGGAACTCTATGTGCTTGAAGACAAGTGGACGGCTGTGACCCGCGATAAAAGTCTTTCCGCCCAGTTTGAGCAGACCATTGTTGTGACTGAAACGGGTTATGAAAGCCTGACTCCCTTTCCTCTGGATCGATTCCTTCAGGCTGTGGAAACATAAAGAACGTGTGAGGAGAAAAAAATGGAACAATGTCCCTGTGGCTCGGGCGCTGCCTATGATGCCTGCTGTGAACCTCATATCATGGGCAAGATTCCCGCCCCCACTGCGGAAGCCCTGATGCGCTCCCGCTATACGGCTTATGTCCGTGTGGCGATGGATTATATTCTGGACACCACCCATCCGGACCAACGGGAAGATTATGATGCCGCTGGTGCCAAGCAGTGGGCCGAATCCTCACAATGGCACGGGCTTGAAATCCTGGCCCAAGACAAAGGTATGGAATCGGATACGGAAGGTGCGGTGGAGTTTGCCGCCCATTTTTCCCAGGACGGGAAACGTTTTGTTCACCATGAGCGGGCTATTTTCCGTAAAGGAGAGGACACGCGCTGGTATTTTTATGATGGTCAGCCTGTGACGCCGGTAACCATCCGCAGGGAAAGCCCCAAGGTAGGACGAAACGAGCCCTGCCCCTGCGGTTCCGGAAAAAAATACAAAAAATGCTGCATGGACAATGCCGCATGATGAAAAGGCCAGGCTATGCCTGGCCTTTTCTCCCTGTCCCAACGACACCTTTATCTTTGAAGCCCTGATCCATGGCCGGATAGCCTTTCCGGGAGGCCTTCCCCAGACGGTGCTGGCGGATGTGGAAACTCTGAATGGCTGGGCCCGTCAGGGCCTGCATCCTGTCACCAAACTTTCCTTTGCCGCCCTGGGGTGTCTGCGGGAAAGGTATGCGCTGCTGACCAGCGGCGCGGCCCTTGGGCGGGGATGCGGACCTCTGCTGGTGGGGCAGAGGATCTTGCCACGTGATGTTTTGCGCAGAAGCCGCATTGCCGTACCGGGCATGGATACCACGGCCACCTTTTTACTTCGATATTTTCTCGGATCAGACTTGGATCTCATTCCCATGCCCTTTGAAACCATTCTTCCCGCCATCCGGGATGGCGCCGTGGACCTGGGGCTGGTGATTCACGAAGGCCGTTTTGTTTTTGAAAATTATGGTCTTGAATGTATTCAGGATCTGGGGGCCTTTTGGGAGGAAAGCACGGGGCAGCCCATTCCCCTGGGGGGCATTGCCCTGCGCAGGGACATGCTTTTTCTGGCTCCGGCCCTGAACCGGGCCATCCGGGAAAGTATTCTCTATGCCATGCGCTTCCCTGAAGTCGGACTGCCCTATATCACGGCCCATGCCCAGGAGATGGACAAGGAGGTACTCCGGAAACATATTGCCCTCTATGTGAATGATTTTTCTGTGGATCTGGGAGAAGAAGGAAAAAGGGCTGTTTCTGTTTTTCTGGAAAAGGGCGAGGCCCTGGGGCTTCTGCCCCCTTCAAACCAGCCTTTTATGGCAGACGGCTGAAGCAGGGCAGAAAAAGAGACGCACTTTTTTCAGATAAGGATACGCCAGCAGCGGTGTATCCTTTTTTGTTTGCTCTGATAATCCTCAGGAAGGGTTTTCTCGGTGATTTCTTCGATTTTTTCCACCCGAAGGCTGCTGAGAAGCGGTTCAAAGCCCTGATGATTGGTGGAGAAAAAAAGGGTTCCTCCCTTTTTCATGACATCGAGAACCTTATGAATCAGGGCGGGATGCTCCTGATTGATATCAAAGGTGTGGTCCTTCTCCCGCATGGAGGAGTAGGAGGGAGGGTCCAGTATGGCAAGGTCAAAGCGGCGGCTTGCGCCTTTCAGGCGGTCCAGGTATTCAGGAACATCGGCCCGGACAAGCATGTGGTCTTTTTCCTTAAGTCCGTTCAGGATGAAGTTGTCTCTGGCCCAGTCCAGGTTACCCTGGGAGCGGTCTACGGAGATACTGGCCCTGGCTCCGCCAGCGGCAGCATAGCAGGTGAAGCTTGCCGTGTAGCAATAGAGGTTGAGAAAATCTTTATCTGAGGCCATTTCCCGCACCAGGAGGCGGGTGTTTCTGTGGTCGGAAAAAAGGCCTGTATCCACAAAATCATGGGGGTTGATCCAGAATCTGAGATCCCGTTCTTTTACGGCAATTCTTTCACAGGTGCGATCCATACGATCGTAACGCTTGCCGTCCCGTATACCGGCATGTCTTTTTTTCAGATGTACCCTTTCCATGGGGACCTGCAGAATGGTGGCCACAGCCTGGGCCATGGCCGGGAGCCATTGGGGCAGGGATTGTTCCCGCATGTACTCGGCAATGACCAGATGCCCTGCGTACCAGTCCACCACAGCCCGGATTTCGGGGATGTCCCAGTCATAAAGTCTGAAAGCTTCAATGCCTTGGCGCTCAAAGCGTTTGTGGAGATGGCGAAAACGTTTGTGGACACGGTTGGCCAGCATGTGGGCCTGGTTTTGAATTTTCTGTTCAATCGCCTGGTCTTGCATGGAAAAGCTCCGGAGAGATTGGGGGTCTGGGGCCATGAATTGAGATTCAGATCTTGACGCAATCTGAAAATTCCTTATTTTTTCCATAAAACGGATCTTTTGGAAGGTATGCAATGTTTTTACGTGTATATCCCATATATTCATCCGAAAATCACTAAAAGCGTTTTTTGATATGGATCTGTGACGCAGACCCGGAAGACGCCTTTCTGGCAGGAGTGTACGCGTTTTGAATCATAAACGCGAGGCTGCCTGGAATGAAAAATTTTTATCCACCCAAACCCATTGTGGAGGTTTTCCATGAACAGCCTGAAAACCGGCATTTTGCTGACCACTCTCACCTTGCTTTTTGTGGGCCTTGGCAGCGCCTTAGGAGGCAGCTCCGGTGCCATGCTTGCCTTTATCATCGCCGGAGGCATGAATTTTTTTGCCTACTGGAATTCCGATAAGATTGTTTTACGCATGTACAAGGCGGAAGAAGTGGGGCCTGATCATCCCCTTTACGGGATGGTGGAGAAGCTGGCCCAGCGGGGTGGCCTTCCCATGCCCAGGGTTTATATCATTCCTTCGGACAGTCCCAATGCCTTTGCTACGGGGAGAAATCCGGAAAATGCTGCGGTGGCGGCCACAAGGGGCATTATGGGGCTTCTTTCCCGTGAAGAGCTGGAGGGTGTCATGGCCCATGAACTGGCCCATGTGGCCAATCGGGATACCCTCATCGGCACCGTTGCCGCCACCATTGCAGGGGCCATCGGTATGGTGGCAAGTATGCTCCAGTGGGGAGCCATCCTGGGGATGGGGCGCAATGATGAGGGGGAAAGGGGCGGTATGGCCGGGGGATTAATCCTCGCCTTCCTTGCTCCTGTGGCGGCGAGTCTCATCCAGATGGCTGTGTCCCGATCCAGAGAATACATGGCCGATGCCAGGGGGGCAAGTCTCTGCGGCAATCCCCTGGCCCTTGCCAGTGCCCTGAACAAGCTTCAGCAGGGCACTGTGCGCAGGCCCATGGAAGAAGCCCAGGGCCGACCCGCCACTGCGCACATGTTCATCGTTAATCCCCTTTCTGGGGCTTCCATGGCCCATCTTTTTTCCACGCATCCTCCCATGGAGGAACGGATTAGCCGTCTGAAAGCCATGACTGTGGGGCGGTGATGAAAAGGAAGGAGATTATGCGTGCTGGTGGGTCAGGGTTTTTCGTGAAGGGCGGGGGGGAATTCCCTGTCCTGCATTTTCACGGGAAAGAAGGGCGGCTCCCAAGGCAGCTGTAAAGGGAGATTCCCGCCGTAAAAGGCAGGGACCTCTTTGGGATCGCATCTCTTGAAAGGCGGGGGTGAGAGCCAGGCTGCCGGCAAGAAGAAAGGACTTGTGTGAAGGGAAAGGCAGGGAGCGTTTCAGGCAGACTGCCAGATCCCGTATGAGTTCCTGAGTGTGGTTTTCGCCTCCTAGGCTGCGTATCCATGCATCAATGGCGCGGATACGCAGCAGGGAGGTTTTCTGGCTCTTGGGGGGAGCCTCTGCGCAGGGCTGGGAGGGGGAGGACGGCGGCAGCGTCGTCATGAGTCCCAGGATGGCTCCGATGCCTTCGAATTCCGGCAGGGGAGCGAGGGTGTGGAGTATGCGACCTCCTTTTTCAAAATCTACACAAAGGGCCGTTTGATGTCCGATGTCCACTACCCTGCGGACGTCCGGGCACAGCCAGGCGGTCCCTCTGGCCAGTGCGGCGGCCATGGGAAAGGAACCATCCAGGCGGGGGGCCTGGGAGGCAAAAATACCCGTTGCCGCATTCCAGTCCATGTCTGATGGGAATAGGCCTGTGCATTCGGTCAGTTGTTTCCACAGCTGTTCTGCTGCGCCACCGGGATTTCCGGAGTGGGGGCAGAGGGCGGAAGCCAGGCAGGTGGTGTCCTGCATGAGAACGGCCTTTACCACAGCATGTCCCATATCCCAGCCTGAGAGCATCATTGTGGTTTCTCCTCCCTTTTTTCGAGAGAAGCGCCTTCGAGGAGACTGAAGAGCTGATGCAAGGAGGGTGAGGGCAGCTCCCGGATGGCGGAAAGGGTTCTGCGGATTACGGGAATTTCGTCTTCATAGCGCATGAAACCGGGCATGGCGTGGGAGCAGAATACCACACCTACCATATGAATAAAAAAAGTACGGCTGAGGTCCGGAGAAAAACCCAAGTGTTCTCCCATGGCTTCAAGGGCGTATTGGGTGGCTTCATGGAAGGCCGCGCCAGCGTTTTTTCCCGCTGGCGTGCGAAGATAGTCCAGCACGAGCAGCAGAATGTTCTGGTAGTGGGTGCCGTAGCGCCCCAGTATTTCACCAAAGCGTTCCAGGCGTTTTTCCTTGGATCCGAGGGCGGCGAGATCTTCCAGATATTCTGCCACGTTGGTTTCCATGATACGGCGGAAAAGCATTTCAAGGATGCTTTCCTTGGTGGGGAAGTAATGGTAGAGGGTTCCGGTGGAAACCCTCAGGGATTTTGCGATTTCCCGCATGGAAAGGTTGGCGTAGCCCTTTTGTCCGAAAAGTTCAAAGCACTGGTCAAGGAGTGTTTTCCGGTATTCGTCATGGTCGACAATTTTGGGCATGGGGTCCGCCTTTTTATTTCGAATGTTTGTTATAAATAAAAAAAGAACATGGAAAAGTCAAGGATCGGGTGCCGAGTGAGGGGGTATGGAGGCGCGCAGGGAAAAACAGCCTTGCATGGGGGATGAAAAGTAGCGTAACTTATGCACAATATTCCTTATAAAAACCCGTTCTCAGCTGCGTCCTGCGGAAATCAGAATTTTCCATGCGAAAAGATGACTCCCTCCGATATTCAGGATGCAGGCCTCCTGTATTACAGGAAAAGCCGTTCCGGTGTGCATCCAAAGACCTGCACGACCTTTGAAAAACGGGATCCGAAAGCTCGCCAGCAATGCCAAAAACACCTCACCTGCATGGAGGATACAATGAAAATTCCACCTTACTGGGCAAGGGCGCGGTATGAGGAAAAGGACAGAAACGGAGAAAGGCATGTCTTTGTAGCCTTTGGCTGGTCCTTTGCCTCCCTTAACGAAGCGCGGGAAGAGGCTCTGGTCAGGGCAAAACGCATCTTTGAGTACTGGACGGGTGGAGCGGAGCGTCTGGATCGTTACGCCTATCATGACAGACCCATCCGGGAGGAAATTTTACGGGAGATTTCCGATGATGGAGGCAAGATTATCGCCCTGATCACCCGTAATCGTTACGGAGCCGAGGTGCTTAACTGCAGCCAGGTTCTCTTTGTGGATGTGGATTTTCCAAAAGCCCGGAGACCTGGTTTTTTTGAGAGTTTCATGGATCTGTTCCGGAAGAGAAAGCAGAATGTCGGGGAAAGTGAAGAAGTGCGGCAAACCATCGCCGCCGTTTCCGCCTGGGCCCGAGAGAATCCGGATCACAGCTTCCGTCTTTACCGGACCAAAGAGGGGTTGCGTCTTCTCTTTACAGGAAAGCTGTACGAACCTGGCTCGGAAGAAACACAACGAATCCTGAAAGAACTGAAATCCGATCCTCTGTATGTGATGCTGACCCAAAAGCAGGAATGCTTCCGTGCAAGGCTGACCTCCAAGCCCTGGCGATGCGGCAGCCCAAAGCCTCCGGTCTCCTTTCCCTGGGAGGATGATGCCAAGGAAAGGGAATTCCGGACCTGGGAATCTCTTTACAAGAAAAAAGACGCCGAATTCCGGGTTTGTGATCTGGTGGAGGCCTTTGGTGGAAGACCCCAGAATTCTCTGGTGCGGACTGTCATGGAAATCCACGACAGGGCCACCCGGGTGAAGGAGAAGGCTCCCCTGGCCTGACGCAGCCTACGCTTCTTCCCCCCATCCTTTTTGTCTGCGCAGGCGTTTTTTGTTGTGCTTCCAGGAATCCTTCTGGTTTTTTGCGGATTTTGCCGCAGCCTTCTCCCCTTCGCTGCGAAGGAGAAAACTGCCCGGTGTGAAGGTAGCCGGAGTGAGTTTTTCAGCAGCTCTGGGCCTGGGCTTGGATTCTTCCCGAGTCACCGGAGGACCCATGAGAAGGGAGGGGGGAATTTCCGGGGAAGAAAAAAGGCAATGGCCGTGGCGCTGGAAAAGAATGCCCACTTCCCTGGCTTTTTCCGTATGCACTTTCAGGGAGATGGGCTTTGGGTCTTTGCGTTTTCCCATGCGCAGGGCAAGCTCGGGATCCCCGGTGAAAAGGAGAGGATTTTCAGCGGAAGCCTTCAGGCCTTTTTCAGAAACATGGGGCCAGGCTTTACGGCGGATGCAGATATGCAGTATTCTCGGAAGCTCTCCCAGAAGCTCCGGCGAGGATGCAAAATGGCGTTCCTTTGCACGGATTCTGCCTTCTTGCATTTCAAGGGGGGGATTTTCACTGCCAAGACAGATATCCACAAGATCCGCTTCACGCACGGTTTTGAGGTCTGGGGATTCGGCCAGGGCCTGCAGCAGGGTTTTGATGCTTATCCAGCCATGGGTGTCCGGGAGTAGTCCGTGGGCATCCGGGTTGCGGCCCAGGAGGGTGGATAGGATTTTTCCAAGATTTTTGCGTTTTTTATCCCTTTGCATACCTGGCCTCGCTTGACAGTTCCGGAAACGCCTGGGTAAAAGCTTGATCAATGTGTGCGGATTGTGGCCGGATGTTGCAGATGACATCCGGATCGTAGAAGATTTTCTGCGGGCTCCTTATTTGCAGTCCGGATATCCGGCGGACAAGAATGGGTCTGCCCTTCTCCTTTGAAAACGCTACTTTTTTTCAAAAGTCAATCCCCGGCTTCAAGAACCGGTGAAAGGAAGAAACCATGCGCATGGAACGCTCCCAGGAACTTTTCAGACGTGCCGTAACCCTGATTCCCGGCGGGGTGAACAGCCCGGTTCGGGCCTGCCGCTCCGTGGGGGCGGATCCCCTTTTCATTGAACGGGCGCAGGGGGCCTGGCTCTATGATGCGGACGGAAACGCCCTTATTGATTATGTGGGTTCCTGGGGCCCCATGATTCTTGGGCACCGCCATCCTGCGGTGGAAGAGGCCCTGAGGAAGGTCATGGAGCGGGGCGTGAGTTTTGGCGCGCCTGTGGATCTGGAAGTGGCTTTGGCGGAAAAGGTGATCTCCCTTGTACCCTCCGTGGAGATGATCCGCATGGTGAATTCCGGAACCGAAGCCACCATGAGCGCCCTGCGCCTTGCGAGGGGCTTTACGGGCAGGGATCTTCTCATCAAGTTTGACGGCTGCTATCACGGTCATGGGGACAGCTTTCTCGTGGATGCGGGCTCCGGTGTCGCCACCCTGAACATTCCCGGCAGTCCCGGTGTTCCCGAGGATGTCACCCGCCATACCCTTTCCCTTCCCTATAACGATACGGAAGGTTTCCGCAGGCTCATGGCCGAAAGGGGAGGGGAGGTGGCCGCCGTGATCGTGGAGCCTGTGGCGGGCAACATGGGCTTTGTGCGGCCTACCGAAGGCTTTCTTGCGGCACTCCGGGAAGAAACTCTCAACCATGGTGCCCTTCTCATCTTTGATGAGGTCATGACGGGGTTCCGTGTGGCTCTCGGCGGCGCCCAGGAGCTGTTCGGCATCCGGCCCGACCTCTCCACCTTCGGAAAAATTATTGGAGGCGGTCTTCCCGTGGGGGCCTATGGCGGCCGCCGGGACATCATGGCCCATGTGGCACCCAGCGGGCCCGTGTATCAGGCGGGCACCCTTTCGGGCAATCCTTTGGCCATGGCCGCAGGCCTTGCCACCCTGGAGGAGGTCTGCAAGCCGGGTTTCTATGAAAGCCTTGAGGCGAAAACCGCAAAACTTGTGGAAGGCCTTGCGGCTGCGGCAGGAGATGCCCATATTCCCGTGTGCTGCGACTTTATCGGCTCCATGTTCGGCCTCTTTTTCACCGAAGGCCCTGTGCGGAATTTCGCCGAAGCCAAGACCTCGGATCTGAAGCGTTTCAACGCCTACTATGCGGGGATGCGGGAAAAGTGCATCTACCTGGCCCCTTCCCAGTTTGAGGCGGGCTTTGTCTCCCGCGCCCATGGAGAAGATGAAATCGAGGTCACCATTCAGGCGGCCCGGACGGTGATGAAAACCCTTCGCTGAGACGGTTTCCGGGTTCACGGGGCACTCACCCCAACCCTCTCCCAGGGGGAGAGGGAGCCTTGAGGAAGTCTTTCTCCCCTCCCTTTGGGAGAGGGGCCGGGGGTGAGGGCAGAAAGGAATAAACAATGACGATGTCCACCAGGTTGTCACAAAAATAACCGCGCGGAGTATAAACGATTTTCCGGAGGCAGCCTTGCTGATGCTGGACGTAAAAAACAACCGGATTCCTGAGGGCGTCCGTCATATCCACCTCATCGCCATCTGTGGCACGGCCATGGGGGCTCTGGCGGCCCTGCTTCAGGAAAGGGGTTTTCGGGTAACGGGTTCGGATCAGAATGTCTATCCGCCCATGAGCACCTTTCTGGCCCGGAAGGGCATTGGCGTGGCATCGGGTTTTCGTCCGGAGCGCATTCTTGAGGACAGGCCGGATCTTGTGGTGGTGGGCAATGCCGTGCGCCGGGACAATCCGGAAGCCCAGGCCCTGGCCGAAAGCGGAATTGCCTTTTGCTCCCTGCCCCAGGCCCTGAACCATTTTCTTGTCGGGAAAAGACGGGCCATCGTCATTGCAGGCACCCACGGCAAGACCACCACCAGCAGCCTCATGGCCTGGGTGCTGGAAAAGGCGGGGCTGTCTCCGGGCTTCATGATCGGCGGCATTGTAAAGGATTTTGATGCCAACTGCCGCATCGGAGACGGGCCTTACGTGGTGCTGGAAGGGGACGAGTACGACACGGCCTTCTTTGACAAGGGCTCGAAGTTCCTGCATTTTTCTCCATTCCGCGCCATTCTCACGGGTGTGGAATTTGACCATGCGGATATTTTTGCCGACCTTGGAGCTGTGGAAAGGGCCTTTGGGGGCTTTCTCCGCCGCCTGCCCGAAGACGGACTTCTGGTCTCCTGCGCGGATTCGCCTTCTGCGGAAAAGATCCTTAAGGAAGCGGGGCTGGATGAAAAAAAGGTGCAGCGATTTGGCCGGGAAGGGGGGGCGGAGGGCTGGTCTGTGGGGGAGGTCTCCATTGAAAGTCCTGTGGAGCGCTTTTCCGTCTTCCGTGACGGGGCCTTTTTTGCCCGCATGGAAACCCGCATTCCCGGTGAGCACAACCGCATGAACATCCTTTCTGTATGCGCCGTGGCCCACAGTCTGGGGATTTCATCTGAAAAAATCGCCGAAGCGGTGGCGGGTTTCAGCGGGGTGAAGCGCAGGCAGGAGCGGGTGGGGGAGGCAGGCGGGGTTGTGGTGATGGATGATTTCGCCCACCATCCCACAGCTGTGAAGGAGACCCTGAAGGCCCTGCGGCCCCATGCCGGAGGCCGACTCATCGCTGTCTTTGAACCGAGAACCAACACCAGCATGCGCCGGGTCTTTCAGAGGGCCTATGCCGAAAGCTTTGACGGGGCGGATCTCATCTGCGTGCGGAAAATCCCCCACCCGGAAAAGGTGGCGGAGGGGGAGCGTTTTTCCTCCGAAGAACTGGGGCAGGATCTGTTGCGCCGGGGATGTGCGGCCCGGGTTTTTGACGATGCGGGGGCCATTGTGGCCTTTCTTTCGGAAACGGCCCTTCCCGGCGATCTCGTCCTTGTCATGTCCAACGGCGGTTTTGAGAACATCCACACCCGTCTGCTGGAAGCCTTTGAATCCAGGGGGCAGGCCCTGAGCGGTATTTTCAATGCCTGAGGGGAATCCCTTTCATATCTATAAAGGAGTTTTTCTGTGACAAGCCCTTCCTATGTCGTGGGTATCGACCTTGGAACCTCCAATACCGTGGTGGCCTATGCGGCCCTTGGGGAAAACCGGGACGAAGCCCCGGATTTTCGTATCTTTGACATTCCCCAGGTGAGCGGCCTTGGCGTGGTGGAAGCTTCAGGGGTGCTGCCCTCCTTTCTCTATCTGCCCGAGGCCAGCGAGGCTTCGGAAATGCGTCTTCCCTGGGAGGACAAGGGGCCTGTGGTGGGGATGTACGCAAGGGACAGAGGCGCTGAGGTACCCGGCAGGCAGATCGCCAGCAGCAAGTCCTGGCTGTGCACGGATCTGGTGGACAGGGAAGGGCCGGTGCTGCCCTGGGAATCCCAGGATGTGACTCCGGAGCAGCGCTTGTCCCCCCTTGCGGCTTCGGCGGCCATCCTCCGCCATGTGCGTTCCGCCTGGAACCACCATTTCGGCGGGGAGAATCTTCTGGAAGATCAGGAAATTTTTCTCACCGTGCCCGCCTCCTTTGATGCCGTGGCACGGGAGCTTACCGTGCGGGCCGCCCGGGAGGCAGGGCTTCCCCGTCTTGTGCTGCTGGAAGAACCCCAGGCCGCCTTCTATGCCTGGATTGCCTCCCGGAAAGAGACCTGGCGGGAAGAGGTGAAGCCCGGAGACAGCCTTCTGGTCTGTGACGTGGGCGGCGGCACCAGCGATTTTTCCCTCATCCGGGTG
Source organism: Desulfobotulus sp. (assembly GCF_034006065.1). Lineage (NCBI taxonomy): Bacteria > Pseudomonadati > Thermodesulfobacteriota > Desulfobacteria > Desulfobacterales > Desulfobacteraceae > Desulfobotulus > Desulfobotulus sp. Next base: position 84,613 of record NZ_JAVETM010000009.1, read on the forward strand.
CAGGACAGGGAAGGCAACATGGAGCTGGAGCGCATTGCCGTGGGCAGGCATCTGCTCGTGGGCGGAGACAACATGGATCTGGCCCTGGCCTACCATGTGGCCGCAGGCCTTGCCGCAAAAAATCGGGCCTTCGATTCCTGGCAGATGCGGGGCCTGATCCAGCGCTGCCGTCAGGTGAAGGAAAACCTTCTGGCCCATCCGGAAAGGGAAAGTGTCAGTGTGGTCATCGCCGGACGGGGCAGCGGTCTCATCGGCGGCAGCATCAAGGTGGAGGTGCGCTACGAGGAGATCCGGAACCTGCTCATGGGAGGGTTTTTCCCGGAATGCGGCGGGGATTCAAGTCCCATGCAGCCTTCGGGTTCGGGCCTCAGTGAATTTGGCCTGGGCTACGAGGCAGATCCTGCCATCACCCGCCATCTTGCCGCCTTTCTTGCCCAGACCCATGCCAGACCCACGGCCGTACTTTTTAACGGCGGTGCCATGAAGCCTGCCATGCTGCGAAGCCGGGTGCGGGACATTATGGCCTCCTGGCAGGGCGGAGAAGGGGTGCGGGAGCTGGTGAACGAGGCCGGAGACCAGGCCGTGGCCTTAGGGGCCGCTTACTACGGCTGGGCCCGCAAAGGGCAGGGCATCCGTATCCGGAGCGGACTCAACCGGAGCTACTACATTGGTGTTGCCGCTTCCATGCCTGCGGTTCCCGGCATTCCCATGCCCAAAAAAGCCCTGTGCATCGCCCCCTTCGGCATGGAGGAAGGGACAGAGGCCAGCCTGAAGGAAAAAACCTATATGCTCAGCGTGGGGCTTCCCGTGTCCTTTGAACTGTTGGCCTCCTCCACCCGCAGGGAGGATGGCCTTGGGCAGATGGTGGAGGACTGGCAGGGGGAAATCCAGCCCGTCGCCCGCATCGAGACCCGTCTGGAGGCCGAAGGGGAGAGCCGGATTCCCGTAACCCTGGCCGTACGGGCCACGGAGGTGGGCACCCTGGAATTTTTCTGTGTTTCCACAAAAGATGAAAAAACCTGGGATCTGGCCTTTCAGGTGCGGGAAGCCAAAACCGCCTGAAGCCGGATCCTGTCCAACGCCGTAACCATGGGGATTTTCCGATGCAGACCAGTCCGTCCGCCTTTGTGGTGGGTATTGACCTTGGCACCACCAATTCCGCCGTCTCCTATGTGGATCTGAGAAGTCCTTCACGGGATATCCGCAGCTTTCCCGTTCCCCAGCTCACGGGGGCGGGCGTTTTTGCAGGAAACGCCGTGCTGCCCTCCTTTCTCTACATTCCCGGCGCCCATGAAATGGATCTGGAAGCCATTCGCCATCCCTGGCCCAAATCCACGGACATGTTCGCAGGCGTTTTTGCGCGGGAATATGGGGGCAAGGTGCCCTCAAGGCTGGTGGCTTCGGCGAAAAGCTGGCTCTGCCACGATCAGGTGGACAGGCGGGCTCCCATCCTGCCCTGGGGAGCGCCTGCGGAAATCCCGAAGATTTCTCCCATCCGGGCCACGGCCCTTTATCTGGGCCACATCCGCAGCGCCTGGAACGCCCATTACGCCAGCGACGGGGATTTGCATCTCGAGCATCAGAAGATCACCATCACCGTACCCGCCTCCTTTGACGAGGTGGCCAGGGAAATGACCCTGGAAGCGGCCCGTGAGGCGGGGCTTCCCAGGGTGACGCTGCTGGAAGAACCTCTGGCCGCCTTTTATTCCTGGCTTCTGCGCCACGAAAAAAACTGGATGGAGGTGATCCGTCCCGGTGAACTGGTGCTGGTCTGCGACATGGGCGGGGGAACAACGGACTTTACCCTCATCTCCCTGAAGGAAAGCGAGGACGGCGGCAGCCCCCGCTTTGAACGCCTTGCCGTGGGCGAGCACCTCATCCTTGGTGGCGACAATGTGGATCTGACTCTGGCCCGGCTTTTGGAAATGAAGCTTGGCAAGAAAGACATCTCCCTTTCCGGGGACCGCTGGAAGATTCTCTGCCATCTCTGTCGGGGGGCCAAGGAGAGGCTTCTTGACGGAGAACGGGAAAGAGAGCGCATCACCCTGGTGGGAGAGGGGAGAAAGCTCATCGGTGACACGGTTTCCGCCTTCCTTGAAAGGGAAGAGGTGGAAAGGGTGGTGCTGGAAGGTTTCTTTCCCGGCCTTTCTCCCGAGGATTTCCGGCGGGAGGCTCCGGTTCTGGGCGGGGTTACGGAATTTGGCCTGCCTTACGCCTCGGATCCGGCCCTTACCCGTCATATGGCGGGTTTTCTCCATGGTCATGGCCCGGAGGTGGAGCGCAGGATGGGCCGGGCCGTGCGGCCCGATCATATCCTTTTTAACGGCGGAGCCTTAAAGCCGCTGGTGATCCGGAACCGTATCCGGGAGGCTGTGGCAGGTCTTTTCTCCCTTGCCGAAGAGGCCCTGCCAAAGGAGCTTGACAATCCCCATCCCGACCTTGCCGTGTCCTTAGGCGCTGCCTATTACGGTCTGGTGAAGGCGGGCATGGGCGTGAAGGTGGGCAGTGGCAGTCCGAGAAGCTACTACATCGGTGTGGCCGTGGGAGAGCGGAAAAAGGCCCTGTGCCTTGTGGAGCGTGGTCTGGATGAAGGGAGCAGCATTGAACTTCCCCAGAGCCGCTTTGAGGTGCAGGCCAACCAGCCCGTGCAGTTTGATGTCTATGCCTCCAGTTTTCGCTCCGGGGACAGGGCCGGGGATCTGGTGACTCTGGACGACAGCCTTGCGCCTTTACCGCCCTTAAAAACCCTGATCCGTTTCGGTAAAAAAGAGGAGGCCCGCAGCATTCCCGTGCACATGGCTGCCTCCTATACGGAAATGGGCACGTTGGCCCTCTGGTGCCGTTCGGAGATTTCGGATCACCGCTGGGAGCTTTCCTTTCAGCTCCGTCAGCAGGCCCTGGCCCTTGTGCCGGAAAATGCGGACATTGTGGATGCGGACCGGGTGGATGCGGCGGTGTGCGCCTCCCTGATGGCCTTTGAGGATACAGGCGGAGTAGAGAATCCCGTGCGGGAGATTTCCGCCATTGTGCTTTTGTCCAAAAACCAGTGGCCCCTCGATCTTCTGCGGAAAATTTCCGATGCTCTTCTTTCGGAGCCGGATCTGCGCCGGATTTCTCCTGTGCATGAGGCCCGGTGGCTGAACCTTCTGGGATTCTGCCTGAGGCCTGGAACGGGGGATGCCTTTGACGAGGAGCGTATCCGCAAACTCTGGCGCATCTACAAGGAAGGTCCGGTTTTCGCCAACAAGGCCCAGAACCGCAATGAATGGTGGGTTCTTTGGCGCAGGGTGGCCGCAGGTCTCGGGCCGGGACGGCAGCGTCAGATGCTTCAGGATCTCTCCGGCCTCCTTTTCCCCAAGGGTAAGGAGAAAAAACCGGGTGTTTCCCAGGAGATGCTGGAAATCTGGGCGGCCCTTGCCAATATGGAGCACCTGAGCACCCAGGATAAAGTCCGCTGCGCCAAGGCCCTTCTTCCCCTCCTGCATCCGCGCAAAAGCCCGGAGCGGCTCTTCTGGGCCTTTTCCAGACTCTGCAGCCGCTCCCTTCTGTACGGGCCTGCGGATCGGGTGATTCCGCCCGATGTGGTCAGCCCCTGGGTGGAAAAGCTCCTTGCCATGGACTGGACTGACCCCGAGGCCGAGGCGGCCCTGCTTCTGCCCATGGCCCGCATGACCGGAGACCGGGTACGGGATCTGTCCGCAGATCTGCGCAGAAAAATCCGGGAGGCGCTCGATCCCCTTCTGGATGCTGAAAAACGGGAAACCCTTGCCTGTCTGGAAGCGGTTCTTGCCATGGAAAGACAGGAGGAAAGGGAGATGTTCGGAGAATCCCTGCCACCGGGCCTAAGGCTTCATCCCGAAGGCCGGGAGCCGGGAGAAAGCCTGTGAAACTTAAAAGAAGGGGGGGCATGGCAGGAGCGGGGAGCCTGGGGCTTGTCTGTCTTCTTTTTCTGACGGGCTGCGCCCTTTCCAGACCGGATGGTCCCCCTCCCGTTTCAAGCCCCAATCCCCTGCTGGCCCTGTATCAGGGGCCTCTGGATCACCTCCATGCCGTACGCAGTGGCGTTTGCGGCATGCATCCGTCCTGTTCCAGCTATGCGGCTCAGGCCATGGAACGTCAGCCTTTTTTTGAGGCCTGGTTTTCCGTTTTCGACCGTTTGATGCGCTGTGGCCGGGATCTGGAGCATTCCAATATTCGCTGGATTGCGACACCCCAAGGCCCCAAAGTCTGGGATCCTGTGCCTTGATCGCAAGATCTTGTCACCAAAACCCTTTCCATTTTTCCTTTGAAAGGAGTGCCCATGTCTCTGTGTTTAAGTCGCCTTTTTTTCTTCAGAATAGCGAAAAATGTTGCTCTGGTCTTCGTTCTTGCGTCCATGGCATCCATGGCTTTGGCCTCGGAAAAACCCAGTGTCACGGTAAGCATTCTTCCCCAGAAGTATTTTGTGGAGAAGCTCGCGGGTGACCTTCTGAGGGTCAACGTCATGGTGGCGCCTGGGTCCAGTCCTCACAACTATGAACCAACGCCTTCCCAGCTTGTGGAACTGTCGCGTTCCAGAATCTTTTTTTCCATCGGTGTTCCCTTTGAAAGGGTCTGGATGCCCCGTTTTTCTGAGACCTATCCGAGGCTTGTCATGGTGGCCACGGACGCAGGCATCGCCAAAAGACCCATCGCAGATCACCATCACCATGATGACCATGGACATAAGGGGCACCATCATGGGGAGGATTTTCCGGATCCCCATATCTGGCTTGCCCCTGAGCTTGTGCTTCAGCAGATTTTTACCATCCGGGAGGGGCTTAAAAAAGTTTTTCCGGAATATGCTGAAGTTTTTGATGAAGGACATGCGCTCTTTGTCGAAAAAATTCAGGCTCTGGACGCGGATATCCGGAAGCTTCTTGCCCCAAAGGCAGGAACGGCCTTTTTTGTCTTTCATCCTTCCTGGGGATACTTTGCCCATGCCTATGGGCTGGAGCAGATTCCCGTGGAAGTGGGAGGCCGAGAACCCACACCCAGGGAACTTTCCCGCCTCATCCGCATGGCAAAGGACAAGAAGGCCGCCGCTATTTTCATACAGCCTCAGTTTTCCGAGCGGGCAGCAAAGATCCTGGCGGAGTCTGTGCAGGCGGAGGTCATCACCATGGATCCTCTGGCGGAAAACTGGCCGGACAATCTTCTGAAAGCGGCCGGGGTTCTTTCAAGGCATCTGCGCTAGGCGGGTATTCAGTAAAAAAAGTGCTTTTGGGAGTGGAAAGCGGCTTCTTTTTCGGCTAAGAACCATGCGGATTTTACTTTTGTCTTTTTCATGGTTCAGGAGGAAGTATGCGCTCGGCGGATCAGCGGCCTGCATGGGTGTCTGTGCATGGGGGGCATTCCGGAGAATTTTGTCACCATGCCACAGACAGCCTGAAAGCTGTGCTGGAAAGATATGTGGAGTTGGGCTTTTCCTGGGTGGGGATTTCAGAACATGTGCCTGCCCTGACACCGGAGTCGAGGTATCCGGATCAGGTTGCCGCAGGGCTGACGCCTGAATTTCTCTATGAGCGCTTTGTACGCTACATGACAAAATGCAGGGAACTGCAGGCGGCCTTTGCCCCCAGGCTGAAGGTGTTGGTGGCCATGGAAAGCGAGAGTTATTCCGGATACGAGACCTTTATGCCGGAGCTGATTGCCCGTTTTCACCCGGATTATATTGTAGGATCGGTGCATCATGTGGCTGACCTTGGATTTGATTATTCCGAAGCCCAGTACCGGCAGACGGCAGAGGCTGTGGGGGGTATGGACAGCATGTACTGCCGGTATTTTGATCTTCAGCTAGAAATGCTGGAAACCCTGAAGCCCGCCGTGGTGGGGCATTTTGATCTGGTTCGGCTTTTTGATCCGGATTATAAGGAACGCATCCGAAAGCCTGCCATTGCAAAACGGATTACAAGAAATCTGGAAGCCGTGGCCAGGCTGGATCTGATCCTGGATTTCAATCTCAGGGCCCTGCGCAAAGGGGCCTCGGAACCCTATGTGTCTGCGGAAATTCTGCGTCAGGCGCTGGAGATGGGGATAGCCCTCGTACCGGGGGATGATTCCCATGGCGTATCCCAGGTGGGCAATTTCATGACGGAAGGGGTGAATATCCTTCTTGAGGCAGGTGCTTCCCTGGAATGGAAAATTCCGAAAACATATGAATACAGCATGTTATAAAAAAACAAAAAATGAATAAAAAAATCCATTGACATAATGGGGCCGTTTGGGTACTTTGTCTCTCGTTGCTTACGGCGGCAGATCGAAAAATCGATCTTTGAAAATCGGACAGTGAAAGATAAGAACATGCCCCTGAGTAAGTCTCTTTTTTGAGACGGTACAGAGATT